>NZ_JALXVO010000131.1:0-393 GCF_025151705.1 Paenibacillus sp. p3-SID1389
ATACAGCCGATAAGCCAAATGGAACGACTGAACGGTGGAGGTATGGACATCGATATGATCATGGATGAACGCGGCGAGATCATGCCGGTCGGCCCGTTGTCCTCTTTTATGCGAAATCAGCTGGATCTTCACCCGCTCCGGCTCGCCATACTCCGTGACCGTGCAGCCGGCTACAACCGCGGTGGCATAAGGCTGAGCAGCCGGATGATAACGCGACGAATCATACGCATACTGATCGCAGTTTACCTTCACGTCTCCAGAGAGCAGTTCCCGGGCATCGCATTCGCCGAGGGTATGACGGATTTTGTGCAGCATGAGCCAAGCGGTCTTGTAGGTAACTTCAATGACCTGACTCAACCGCAGCGCCGAGATGCCGTCGGGAAGCAGGAACAA
>NZ_JALXVO010000132.1:0-356 GCF_025151705.1 Paenibacillus sp. p3-SID1389
AGACGGCGGTCGTAACACAGCTTGTTGAAACTCTTCCCACGATCGCTCAGCATATAAGCGCATGCGTTTCAAGATCTGCCATAAGCTTAGATCCGTTTGCATCTCTAACTTGATCAACAGCACCAAGCTGTACGCGATCAGCGCCAGATAGATTTGGTTCCAGATGGCGGTCTGGTTTGCGCTGTAGATCTTCACCAGCCTCAGATGTTGCTTGATCCATTTGAAGAACAACTCGATCAACCATCGATAGCGGTAGATCTCGCTAATCTCTTGGGCAGAGCGATCCTGCACATTGGTCAGCAAGCGGTAGGTCCGTTTCTGCTCATCCGTAAACTCGATCAGTCGGGCTTGGAGGT
>NZ_JALXVO010000133.1:0-352 GCF_025151705.1 Paenibacillus sp. p3-SID1389
ACTATGGCGTCTGCTGACTTCTCATGATAAATCTTGTTTCAACCGTGATTCGAAGTGCATCTCCTCACGTCCATGAGACCTCCCACGGTAAGACGATTCACTTTCCTTCCATATACCCACATCATTTACATTGGTACGTCCGTGTAGTTAATTGGACTTCGTCTTGTTTAGCAGACTCATCCCGTATCCTATGCCTGATGATGTTCGTGTTCCTTGGGCCGGAAGTTTGCCTCCAGCTTCCTTTGGATTCCACCTCGCGGTGGACACCCTTGCTCTTGGCTAGTGGTTGGTAACTACAAACCCCCACAGTGGACTTTCACCACCTAGTTAATCGCCATGCGTGGCACACTAA
>NZ_JALXVO010000134.1:0-349 GCF_025151705.1 Paenibacillus sp. p3-SID1389
CGACGAAGGACGTGGCGAACAACGATACTGCCTCGGGGAGCTGTAAGCAAGCGTTGATCCGGGGATGTCCGAATGGGGGAACCCGGCTGGAGTTATGTCCAGTCACTCATTGCTGAATCCATAGGCAATGTAGAGGCAGACCAGGGGAACTGAAACATCTAAGTACCCTGAGGAAGAGAAAACAAGAGTGATTCCGTCAGTAGTGGCGAGCGAACGCGGAGGAGCCTAAACCAGGGAGCTTGCTCTCTGGGGTTGTGGGACGTCTCACGTGGAGTTACCAAGGAATAGGTTAGACGAACAGGTCTGGAAAGGCCGGCCAGAGAAGGTAAAAGCCCTGTAATCGAAAGCT
>NZ_JALXVO010000135.1:0-349 GCF_025151705.1 Paenibacillus sp. p3-SID1389
CGACGAAGGACGTGGCGAACAACGATACTGCCTCGGGGAGCTGTAAGCAAGCATCGATCCGGGGATGTCCGAATGGGGAAACCCGGCTGGAGTAATATCCAGTCACTCACTGCTGAATCCATAGGCAGTGAAGAGGCATACCAGGGGAACTGAAACATCTAAGTACCCTGAGGAAGAGAAAACAAAAGTGATTCCGTCAGTAGCGGCGAGCGAACGCGGATTAGCCTAAACCAAGGAGCTTGCTCCTTGGGGTTGTGGGACGTCTCACATGGAGTTACAAAGGAACATATTAGACGAACAGGTCTGGAAAGGCCGGCCAAAGAAGGTAAAAGCCCTGTAATCGAAAATG
>NZ_JALXVO010000136.1:0-347 GCF_025151705.1 Paenibacillus sp. p3-SID1389
ATGACCTCGAACGGAACACCGTGCTGTTCCATGGGTTATGCGATGACATACTGGGGAGTTGACGGCGATATGCATAAATTTCGCTGCCCGCATGCCACGGGTAAAGTCGACTGTCCGCTTGGCATGGCTGCCTGCTCGTCTTCAAACTATGGAATGGTCGTCAAAGTAAATGCGAAGGATGATCTCCGGCGATACAGCATCCCTCATCGGGATACAAAGCGTTGGAAGGAACTTTACAATGAACGAACCAGCGTAGAACGCTGCAACTCCCGATTGAAAACCTATTTGACGGCAGACGCCGCACATGTCCGGGGCATTCAGAAAGTCACAACTCACCAGTATTTGAA
>NZ_JALXVO010000137.1:0-329 GCF_025151705.1 Paenibacillus sp. p3-SID1389
CGCTAAACGCGGTCTGTCTACTTTGAATGTACGTCGATAGACGTTTTTTTTACATGCTGAAAAACCTTATCCCACAAGGGGTTACAAATTATGAAATTGACTTAAAATACAGTTTTTTTCGTGGAATGGAGTTTGAAACGTGAGTTTAACTGCAAAAGTACAGTTGTTTTTCTGCGATTTTGGGGAAATCGCCACTAGCGTTGCATTAAGACTTCTTTCTGCTTTGATTCAGACAAATACAGAACAACGATATAGTATATATAAACCATATTAGTATATATTTTACAGACACACTTTGCTTAAATTTGAAAAAGTTTAGAGGGGATTAA
>NZ_JALXVO010000138.1:0-328 GCF_025151705.1 Paenibacillus sp. p3-SID1389
GCCCACCAGCCTTGTACGGCCGGATGGTCGCCAGTGCTGTTCGCGATCGCTCCGGTCAGGAAGCCTGCGGCATCGAAGCCGCCGGTGATTTTATGATAGCCGGCTTCGATCCATTGGTAGCCCAGGTAGACGCGGATAACGGTCAGGAGCCACATCGCCACTTTGTTTGTTCTCAGGAAATTGTTAAACATAAGAACCACTCCTCTTATTTATCGTTGGTTTTTTGTTTTTCGGATGATCATCTTTGATGTCTTTATTATATGTGATTTATTTCACTATATATGTGATTTAAATCACAAATATCAAAAATTGAGAAAATAAATTTTAA
>NZ_JALXVO010000139.1:0-299 GCF_025151705.1 Paenibacillus sp. p3-SID1389
ACTACTTCCGCCGCAACAACAAAAAAATCCTTACCGAAGTAAGGATTTAAGCTTCTTCATTATGGAGCGGGTGATGGGAATCGAACCCACGCTACCAGCTTGGAAGGCTGGAGTTCTACCATTGAACTACACCCGCAATGTACAGATCGGGACGACACGATTCGAACATGCGACCCCCTGGTCCCAAACCAGGTGCTCTACCAAGCTGAGCTACGTCCCGAAGTAATGCAGGCCTTTTTGAGAAGGCAGAAATTAATATATCACGTTTCGCATGCGAGCGCAAGCGAAACCTGCCAGCA
>NZ_JALXVO010000014.1:0-88768 GCF_025151705.1 Paenibacillus sp. p3-SID1389
GTCAGGGAAGTGGAAGCGGCGTCGAATCTTGAATTCAGCCGGGCCTTCCGTTGCTCACGTACATCCCATGTACGCTGCGCTACTCAGTCCCTAGCTTCATTCAACCTTCTCGGTGCTGAAAACCCGACTTTAAATCTTTGATTAAACGGATGGATTAAAAATCGGCTTTCCATCACGAAGCGAAGTCAGGGAAATGGAAGCGGCGTCGAATCTTGAACTCAGCCGGGCCTTCCGTTGCTCACGTACACTCCATGTACGCTGCGCTACTCAGTCCCTAGCTTCATTCAACCTTCTCGGTGCTGAAAACCCGACTTTAAATCTTTGATTAAACGGATGGATTTAAAATCGGCTTCCCATCACGGAGCGGATTCATGGACGTGGGTTCGGCGTTAAATTTCGATTTCAGCCAGGCCTTTCGCTACTTGGTGCTGAATAGCCGGGCTTACGGACACCAGAGACCTTATTGGAGTAACAAAAAAGGGTTTGAAAAGCTAATGGACCTCAGTGACCTTATTTGGGTAAAAGACACTAAGTCAGATGCATTAGATCGCAAATAAAGCCCCTGGAGTCCGTTACAGCGGGAAATGATCGGGAAATTGATGAATAACGGCCCTACGGTCCGTTAAAAGGTAGGTAGGTGCAACAATGAAGAAAATCGCGTTGATTGGCTCGACCGGTTCCATCGGCACGCAAACACTGGATGTAATCCGGGCTTATCCCGGGGAGTTCCGGCTGGAAGGATTGGCGGCGGGCAGCAATCTTAAATTGTTTGCTGAACAAGTCCATGAGTTTCGGCCTCGTAAAGCCTCCGTTGCTACCAAAGAATTGGCTGATCGAATTCGTCCAGAGCTGCCGGAAGGCGTGGAGCTCTACTATGGCGAGCAAGGCTTAGTCGAAGTGGCGGCGGGAACTGATGCCGATACGGTTGTGACGGCCATTGTTGGCAGTGCAGGGTTGCCTGCGACACTCGCGGCCATTGAGGAAGGCAAACACATTGCACTGGCGAACAAGGAAACCCTCGTTACAGCGGGGCACCTAGTCACAGAGATGGCTCAGCGCAAAGGGGTCGCGCTGCTGCCGGTTGACAGCGAGCACTCAGCCATTTTCCAATGCCTAAACGGTGAGTACAAGCAAGAGGTTCGTCAAATTACGTTGACCGCTTCCGGCGGTTCGTTCCGGGATCTGACGCGAGAGCAGCTGCGGGAGGTTACAGTGGAGGATGCCTTAAAGCATCCCAACTGGTCGATGGGCGCTAAAATCACCATCGATTCGGCCACGATGGTCAACAAAGGATTGGAAGTCATCGAAGCGCACTGGTTGTTTGGGCTTCCCTTTGAGCAAATCGGGGTATTGCTGCACCCAGAAAGTATCATCCACTCCTTCGTTGAGTATCGTGACGGCAGTGTGATCGCCCAGTTAGGGACGCCGGACATGCGCGTGCCGATCCAATATGCACTGACCTATCCACATCGCTGGCCATCGGCGGCAAAACGGTTGTCCTTAGCCGAGATCGGGAAGCTGCATTTTCGGGAGATGGATTTCGAGCGGTTCCCTTGTTTAAGACTTGCCTATGAGTGTGGTAAAATAGGTGGTACGGCAACCAGCGTTTACAATGCCGCGAATGAAGTGGCAGTCGCCCGCTTTTTGAAGGGGGAGATTCCTTTCTTGCAGATCGAGGCGATCATTGAAACGGCGTTAGCCGAACATGAGGTGCAGTTTCATCCGGATCTGGAAACGATTCGTGAAGCGGATCGCTGGGCAAGAGCCCTTGCGGAGACACTTTGATTACGGTGAGGCTTTCGCTTCCCTAAGATGGACCTCGTGATCAAAAGCTGTAGGCGGCGGTATTCTCTTGTGCCTGATCGGAGAATATATTAATCTAAAGTAACGTTGGACGATCCGTGGCCAGAAGGGGGATGCTTACGCTTGGAATTGCTGAAAATCATATTTTTGACGGTGCTCATGTTTTTCGTCATCGTTACGGTGCATGAATGGGGACATTACTTCTTTGCGAAGCGTGCCGGCATCTTGGTACGGGAGTTCGCCATTGGGTTTGGCCCTAAGCTGCTGTCTTTTAAACGGGGGGAGACCCAGTTCACCTTGCGTTTGCTTCCTTTCGGCGGCTATGCGCGTATGGCGGGGGAAGATCCGGAGCTGATTCAGATATCAGATGGACAAACCATTGCTTTGCGTCTGGAGAACGATAAGGTTCGGAAGATTTATCTGGACCGATTGGACAGTCGGAAGAACGTCATCCGCGGCGAAGTGCAGCACATCGACCTTGAGGACGATCTTGCGGTACGTTTGAATGTGGACGGCGAGGCGCTCACCTACCGTGTGCATCCGCAAGCCATGCTGGTGGCGAAAGGCAAAGAGACGCAAATTGCGCCGAGAGACCGGCAGTACGGCAGCAAAACTGTGGGACAGCGGGCTCTGTCGATTTTCGCGGGTCCTTTGATGAACTTTATTTTGGCGTTTGTGTTGTTTGCCCTGCATACTCAAATGGCGGGAATTCCGCTGGATCAACCCAGCCACCTGCAAATCGGTGAGGTCATGAAAGGCATGCCTGCCGAGGAAGTAGGGCTCAAAACGGGCGATATCATCGAAACGATCAACGGAACTCCGGTCGGAACCGATGCAAATAAAATGATCGAAATGATCCAGGCTTCGAAAAACAAACCGATGACGTGGACGATCAAACGCGGGGACGAGACGTTAAATATCACCATTACCCCGAAAGGGGCGGAGAATGAGGACGGTAAAATCGGAAGTACGATCGTTACCGTGTTCCCGACGCGCAGTGCGTCGTTTGGAGAGACGTTCCAAGTTGCCGGGGAGGACATGGTCAACACGACAAAAGCGATTTTCCTCGGGTTCAAACAGTTGATTAATCGCTTTAACATGGACGATCTGGGCGGACCGGTTCGCACCTTTGAGGTGACTGGTCAAATCGCGAAGCAAGGGATTGTTCAGTTAACCTATTGGGCGGCAATTTTAAGCCTCTATTTGGGGATCTTTAACCTGCTGCCGATCCCGGCGCTCGACGGAAGTCGTCTGATCTTCCTAGGGGTCGAGGCCTTGCGCGGCAAACCGATTGATCCTAACCGCGAAGGAATGGTACATTTCATCGGATTTGCGATGCTATTTCTGCTGATGATTGCGGTCACGTATAATGACATTTTGCGCTTGATTCACGGCTGATTGAAGATGGATGCGCAGCTCTGATGGCGCAGGTAACTATTAAACTTGTGGTTTTAACGGGAGGACAAAGGTTCTTATGGCAAACGAGGAGAAACAATTCGTCACGGAGATTACCCCGCAGGGAGTGGATTTTTCCCGTTGGTATATCGACGTTATTAAAAAAGCGGATTTGATGGATTACTCACCGGTCCGCGGCTGTATCGTATTTAAGCCGGACGGCTATGAAATTTGGGAGCATATTCAAGCGGAGTTGGACCGCCGTTTTAAAGAAACGGGGCATCGCAACGCTTATTTTCCGCTGTTTATTCCGGAGAGCTTCTTCCAGAAGGAAAAAGAACACGTTGAAGGCTTTAACCCGGAACTTCCTTGGGTGACCGAGGCGGCTGGCGAGAAGCTGGAGGAGCGTCTGGCGATCCGTCCGACATCTGAGACGATGATTGGGCATATGTATGAAAAATGGATCCAATCCTATCGCGATTTGCCGGTGTTGATCAACCAATGGGCGAATGTAGTGCGTTGGGAGAAACGGACGCTGCCATTCCTCCGTACAAGCGAATTCTTATGGCAGGAAGGCCATACGGCGCACGAGAACGAGCAGGAAGCTCGCGAAGAGACGATGCGCATGCTGGAAATTTACCGCGACTTCGTGGAAAATTATTTGGCGATCCCGGTAATTGTCGGGCAAAAAACGCCTTCTGAGAAATTTGCAGGTGCTGTCGATACTTATTCGATCGAAGCGATGATGAAGGACGGACGTGCGGTACAAGCAGGAACCTCGCACTATTTGGGAACCAATTTTGCGAAGGCGTTTGATATTCAATATCTCAACCGTGAGAATGTACGCGAATACGTTCATACGACGTCCTGGGGCGTCAGCACCCGGTTGATCGGCTCGCTGATCATGGTGCATGGCGATGACCGTGGGCTGGCCTTGCCGCCGAAGGTTGCGCCGAAGCAGGTCATGATTATTCCGATTGGCCCGCCAAAAACTTGGGAAGCCGTTGTAGGCAGAGCGGACGAGCTGTTCGCCGAGCTGAAGAAAGCGGGCATTCGCGTTGGGATTGATGACCGCGCTGACTTCCGCCCAGGCTGGAAGTTTAACGAGTACGAAATGCGCGGTGTACCGGTTCGTTTGGAAATTGGACCTCGCGATATGGAGAACGGCGTTTGCGTTCTTGTCTCCCGTATCAGCGGCGAGAAGAAGGTTGTTCAACAGGACCGGTTAGTCGAAGAGGTTCAGGCTATGCTGGAGCAGGTTCATCAGGAAATGTACGAGCGGGCTAAAGCGTTCCGAGAAGAGCATTTCTACACCGTCGATACGCTGGATGAAATGAAGGCCAGCATCGAAGAGAAACGCGGCTTCACCTTGGCCGGATGGTGCGGTTCGGAAGCATGCGAACGCACGGTGAAGGAAGAAACGGGCGCAACCAGCCGCAATATCCCATTCCATCCTCAAACGACGAAGGATACCTGCCTCGTTTGCGGGAATCCAGCGAAACATACCGTTGTTTTTGCCAGAGCCTATTAAGAATAACTTTCGCGTTACCGTCCCGCTAAGAGTTTGGGGAAGCTGAGGACGCGGGCGAATGGCACAACCACAAGAGGGCTTTCGGCAGTCAAGCGCCTGCAGGCTTATTACGCCGCCGGCATCACCGCCGGAAGCCTTTTTTTCGAATCATGGGAAGAAGTCAGCAAGCAAGGTGAGGGGAGAGGACATGACCGAGACGCAAGACAAGAGAAACCGGCTGGAGCTGTTGATGAAGCAGGCGGATGTGCCCGCTTCGCTGATCGATCCGTATTTTCTTGACGGGCATATCGAAAAAGTAGAGGTCAGTCGCAGCAATCGGGAATGGAGAATCACCATTCAGAAGGACACGCTGGTGCCGGCTCAAGCCTACCGCACCTTTTGCCTGCGGGTCAGAGAACGGATGGAGCATATCGCCATCATTTCTTTTGAGTTTCATTACGGCGGCGGGTTGATCGCCAAAGACATTGTTGAAGAATATTGGCCGCTGTTTCTCGAATGGGTGAAACGCCAGATTCCGTCGGTCAATGGCTGGATGGCGAGAGCCGGGCTGGATATCGACGGCGATATGGTCACCGTAACATTTGGCGACGCTATGGCGCTGGAGTTGGCGCGGAAGAAACAGATTGACAAAGCCATCACCGTGTATTATGAAACCTATTTTGCCCTGCCGTTAAGAATCAAACTGCAAACCGGAGAGCCGAACGTCGAAGCGTTTGAAGAGTTCCAGCAGCGGATCGTGGAGGAAGAACGCGAAGTTATTCAACAGATGATGGAGAGCATGACCGTGGAAGCTCCTCCGGAAGAAGACGATGGGGGCGAAGTGGTCAAGCTGCAGCTTGGGAACGAGATCAAGGATCCGCCTGTACCGCTTCAGCAAATCCAGGACGAAGAGAAGAAGATTACGATTCAGGGGACGATTTTTGGCCTGGATCGCAAGGAGCTGCGAAACGGCAACACCTTGTTTACGTTTTTCCTGACCGATTTCTCCGATTCCCTGCAGCTGAAATTGTTCGCCAAAAATAAAGAAGATCTGAAGATTATGGGGCAACTCGCCAACGGGAAATGGATCAAGGCACGGGGGAAAGTAGAAATGGACCGCTTTATGCCGGTTCCCGAGTTGGTCATGATTCCGTCGGATCTGGTTGAGGTGCCCGCACCTCCAGGACGAATGGATAACGCGTCGGAGAAGCGGGTTGAATTCCATCTGCACACGACGATGAGTACGATGGACGCCGTCACGCCGATTGGCGATTATGTGAAAATGGCGGCAAAATGGGGACATAAAGCGATCGCTGTGACGGACCACGGCGGTGTGCAAAGTTTCCCGGACGCGGCGAAGGCTGCGAAGAAGCATGGCATTAAGATGATTTACGGCGTGGAAGCCAATGTTGTTAATGATGATGTCGCGGTTGTGCTGAACCCGAGAGGGGACGAGTTGAAGACGGCGACCTACGTTGTATTTGACATCGAGACCACCGGTTTGTCGGTAACCCAAAACAAAATCATTGAAATTGCGGCTGTGAAAATGCGGGAAGGTAAAGAGATCGACCGATATGCGACCTTCGTAAATCCGCATGAACGAATCCCGTACCATATTCAACAGTTGACCAATATCAACGATGACATGGTGAAGGATGCGCCTGATGTGGAGCCGGTGCTGAAACGGTTCGTGGAGTTCGCCGAGGATGCGATTTTGGTGGCCCATAACGCCCGGTTTGACTATGACTTTGTTAATGCTAAGCTCAAGGAGCTGGGTCTGCCAATCATGGAAAACCCGGTGCTTGATACACTGGAGCTGGCCCGGATGCTGTTCCCGACGATGAAAAATCACAGACTGAACACTCTGGCTGCCAAGTACAAGGTTTCGCTGGAGAACCACCACCGGGCGATCGATGATACCGTGGCGCTGGGTGAGATCTTAAACGGTCTGCTGGATGATGCGGTCAAGATTGAAGGATACAAGACGCTTGACCGTTTGAACGATAAGGTCGGGAAAGACTTGTCCAATGCCCGTCCGTTCCATTGCGGCATTTATGCACTGAATCCGGTCGGCAAGAAAAACCTGTTTAAGCTCATCTCGTTGTCGCATACGGAATATTTCAAGCGGGTGCCTTGTATTCCCAAATCCAAGCTGGTGGAGCTGCGGGAAGGTCTGCTGATTCTCTCCGGCTGCGAGAAGGGCGAATTCTTCGAGACCGTATTGAACAAATCGGTGGAGGAAGCCGAAGCGGTTGCAGAATTTTACGATGTGCTCGAAATTCAGCCGCTGACGATGTATATGCATCTCGTAGAAAAAGGGCTCGTCGGCAGCACGGAAGAACTGCAAACTGCGATTCGCAAAATCGTAGAGATCGGGATGAAGCTGGACAAGCCGGTTGTTGCCACCGGGAATGTGCACTACTTAGATCCGAAAGACAAGCTGTTCCGTGACATTACGATCCACGGGATCACCGGGTTCAGCCCGTTGAAGGAAGTCCGCAAGCCGGATGCGCATTTCCGGACAACGGAGGAGATGCTGGAGGAATTCGCGTTCCTGGGCCAGGAGAAAGCTTGGGAAGTGGTGGTTACCAATACTTCGGCGTTGGCGGATAGATTCGAGGAAATTGAATTGTTCCCGGACAAGCTGTTTACTCCGATCATTGAAGGAGCCGACGAGGAAATCCGTCAGAAGTGCTACGATACCGCCAAATCGATTTACGGCGAAGAATTGCCTGAAGTAATTGTGAAGCGGTTGGAGAAAGAGCTGGAGCCGATTATCAAATACGGGTTCTCGGCCAACTATCTGATTTCCGAGCGGCTGGTGAAGAAGTCGAACCAAGACGGGTATCTCGTGGGTTCCCGGGGTTCGGTCGGTTCGTCGGTGGTCGCGCTGTTCCTCGGGATTTCCGAGGTGAATCCGCTGCCGGCTCATTATATCTGTCAAAATCCCGAATGCAAATATAGCGAATGGTTCCTGGACGGCAGCGTGCCCAGCGGCTTCGACCTTCCCGACAAAAGCTGCCCGAAATGCGGCGGCAAGCTGAAGGGCGAAGGCCAGGACATTCCGTTCGAGACATTCCTGGGCTTTAAAGGCGACAAGGTCCCCGATATTGACCTTAACTTCTCCGGTGAATATCAACCGGTCGCCCATAACTATACCAAGGTCCTGTTCGGTGAAAAGAACGTATTCCGTGCAGGAACCATCGGTACGGTTGCGGAGAAAACCGCGTTTGGCTTTGCCAAGAAATACGAAGAAGAGCATAACAAGCATTGGCGCGGGGCGGAGCTGAACCGTCTGGCGGCGGGATGTACCGGCGTCAAGCGCAGTACCGGGCAGCATCCCGGCGGGATCGTCGTCGTACCGGATTACATTGATGTGGAAGATATCACTCCCGTACAGTACCCGGCCGATGATACCGAATCCGAATGGAAAACAACCCATTTCGATTACCACGCCTTCGACGCGAACCTGCTCAAGCTGGATATTCTGGGGCACGATGATCCGACGATGATGCGGATGCTGCAGGATTTGACCGGGGTCGATCCAACGACGATCCCCATGAATGACCCGAAAGTGATGAGCATGTTCAACTCAACGGATGCCCTCGGGGTTACACCGGAACAGATCCGTACCCCGGTTGCCACTTATGGGATCCCGGAGATGGGGACGAAGTTTGTTCGCCAGATGCTGGTGGAATCGCAGCCGTCTTCCTTTGCTGACTTACTGCAAATCTCCGGGCTGTCACACGGAACCGGCGTATGGCTGGGGAATGCTCAGGAATTGATCAAAAACGGAACCTGTAACATCAAAACCGTAATCGGGTGTCGTGACGATATCATGTTGTACCTGATTTATAAAGCGGGGATGGATGCCGGCTTGGCCTTTAAAATTACGGAGAGCGTCCGTAAAGGGAAAGGGTTGACGCCGGAATGGATCGAGGAAATGAAAAAGTGTAAAGTACCGCAATGGTACATCGATTCCTGCTTGAAGATCCAGTACATGTTCCCGAAGGCGCACGCCGCTGCCTACGTTATCTCCGCGGTGCGGACCGCATATTTCAAGCTGTATTATCCGATCGAATATTATGCGACGTATTTCTCGGTCCGCGGTGAGGACTTTGATATCGAGCTGTGCTGCCAAGGGTATGAGGCGATCTACCGCAAAATTGAAGAGATCGAGCAGAAGGGCTTCCAGGCGCTGCCGAAGGAGAAGAACATGCTGCCGATCTTGGAAATGGCGCTGGAAATGACGGCCCGCGGCTTCCATTTCAAGCCGATCGACCTGTATCGCTCCGACGCTACGAAGTTTATCGTCGACGGCGATTCGCTGATTCCGCCGTTCTCGGCCCTTGCCGGGATTGGGGAGAACGCGGCCAAGAATATCGCTGCAGCGAAAGAGCAAGGCGAATTTCTGTCGATCGAGGACTTCCAGCAGAAATCCAAAGCGAGCAAAACGATCATGGAGCTCCTAGGTTCCATGGGCTGCTTCCGCGGCCTGCCGGAAAGCAATCAATTGTCCTTATTTTAATCTAGCTTCGTGATCCGAAGATGGCTTTTTAAGCTACTGGTTTATTGAAGGTTTAAAAAGACAGGTTTGGAGCACCAAGAAGGTTGGACGAAGTCAGGACTGAGTAGCGGAGCGTACAAAGAGGTACGTGAGCAACGGAGGGCCGGGCTGAGTTCAAGATTCGACGTCGAATAAACTTCTCGTATTCGCTTCGTGATCCGAAGATGGCTTTTTAAGCTACTGGTTTATTGAAGGTTTAAAAAGACAGGTTTGGAGCACCAAGAAGGTTGGACGAAGTCAGGACTGAGTAGCGGAGCGTACAAAGAGGTACGTGAGCAACGGAAGGCCGGGCTGAGTTCAAGATTCGACGTCGAATAAACTTCTCGTATTCGCTTCGTGATCCGAAGATGGCTTTTTAAACTACCTTTAGGAGTAAAGGTGTTTTACTTGTCACTTGGTATGTACTATGTTATAATTTTTTTGGCAATCATGAAGATAGAACCGTTGTTTAAAGAGTGGGGAAACCCACTCTTTAATCTTTGGTATATAGGATTGAATTATTGGAGGTAATGTACGCTTGAGCACACCAAAGATCAAAGCGACCGTCGAGCAAATGGTCACGCCTTATTTGGAGGAGAACGGCTTTGAACTGGTTGACGTGGAATACGTCAAGGAGGGCAGCAACTGGTTCCTCCGCGTATTTGTCGACAAAGAAGGTGGCATCGACATCGATGACTGCGGCCGGATCAGCGAATACCTTAGCGAGAAGCTCGACGAGAATGATCCGATTCCGTCGGCTTATTTTCTGGAAGTGTCTTCGCCGGGAGCGGAACGCCCCTTGAAGAAAGCCGAGGATGTCTCCAAGGCGGTCGGCAAAGACGTTTTTGTGACTACATACGAACCGGTAGACGGCCTGAAAGAATTTGAAGGCCGGCTTCTTTCCTTCGATGGGGACGAATTAGTTGTCGAAGTCGGGAAGAAGCGTCACGCCATTCCATATAACAAAGTTGCCAGCGCAAGATTGGCCATTATTTTCTAGTGTGACCTGCGGGGAATTATGAAAGGGGGAAATCGAGGCAAATGAGCATGGATTTTATCGAAGCCTTGAACGAATTGGAAAGGGAAAAAGGAATCAGCAAGGACATCTTGTTCGAAGCGATCGAAGCCGCGCTGATCTCCAGCTACAAACGTAACTTTAATACGGCGCAAAACGTGCGTGTGGATATGAACCGCCATACCGGCGAAATCAAAGTTTATGCGCGCAAGCTTGTCGTAGAAGAAGTCCTTGATCCGCGGACGGAAATTTCACTGCAGGCAGCCCGTGAGATTAATCCAAACTATCATCTGGACGACATTACTGAAATTGAGGTGACTCCTCGGGACTTCGGCCGGATCGCGGCACAAACGGCGAAGCAAGTCGTGACGCAGCGCATTCGCGAGGCCGAGCGCGGACTAATCTATAATGCGTTCGTGGAGAAGGAAGAGGACATCGTAACCGGGATCGTACAACGTCAGGACTTACGTAACATCTACGTTGATCTTGGCAAGGTGGAAGCCCATTTGCCGCTGAACGAATTGATGCCAAACGAGAAGTTCAAGCACGGCGACCGGATTAAGGCGTATATTACGAAAGTGGAAAATACGACGAAGGGACCGCAAATTTTGTTGTCCCGTACGCATCCGGGCTTGCTGAAGCGCTTGTTCGAGCTGGAGGTTCCGGAAATTTTCGACGGAGTCGTGGAGATTCGTTCCGTAGCCCGCGAAGCCGGCTTCCGCTCCAAAATCGCCGTATACTCCCGCAACAGCGAAGTGGATCCTGTTGGCTCCTGCGTTGGCCCGAAGGGCACGCGTGTGCAAACGATTGTTAACGAGCTGCGCGGAGAGAAAATTGACATCGTTCGTTATTCGGAAAATGTTGAGGAGTATGTAGCCAATGCGCTGAGCCCGTCCAAAGTGCTCGAGGTGCAGGTGTTTGAAGCGGAGAAGATGGCCCGCGTCATCGTGCCGGATTACCAGTTGTCTCTGGCAATTGGCATTAAAGGACAGAACGCGCGTCTCGCCGCCAAATTGACCGGTTGGAAAATCGACATCAAGAGCGAAACCCAAGCGGAAGAGGAATTCGGCAGAGAAAAAACCGATCAAGGCGAAATGCCTCAGGATTCCATCTCCGTGGATTAACGGGAGGTGGCAAGGATGAAGCAAAGAAAAGTACCGCTGCGCAAATGCGTAGCTTGCCAGGAAATGATGCCCAAGAAGACGCTGATCCGGATTGTGCGTTCCCCGGAGGGCGAGGTATCGATCGACTTAACGGGCAAAAAGTCGGGCCGCGGCGCTTATCTCTGCGGCAAGACGGAATGCTTTAAGCTCGCTCATAAATCGCGTGCTCTTGATCGGGCGCTCAAAGCTCCGGTTGGTAACGAGGTTTATGAACAGCTCGCTCGCGATTTCTTGGCCGTCGAGGATGAATTCCTTGCTGCTCAGGCTCGAGATGAGGATGAAGATGAGTAAGGCCCAGCCGTTGTCCGGTCTTGGTCTCGCCATGCGAGCCGGTAAACTGGTGACAGGGGACGAACTCGTCCTGAAGTCGATTCGTTCAAGAGAAGCCAAGCTCGTCATCGTTGCGGGGGATGCTTCCGCCAATACACAGAAGAAATTCCGGGACAAATGCGGGACCTACAACATTCCGCTGATCATCGGATTTGACCGTGAAGCGCTCGGGAGAAGTGTTGGCAAACCGGAACGGGTTGTTCTGGCGATCACCGATCCAGGGTTTACCGAGATGATCCGCAAAGCGATCTTGAAAACATCGGAGGTGGAGTATATTGAGTAAACAAGAAAAACAAGATAAGCTCAGGGTGTACGAATACGCTAAATCGCTCAACATGAGCAGCAAAGAAATTATCACGATTCTTAAGCGTCTGAATATCCCGGTCAACAATCACATGAGCGTCATGGAGAACGATGCAGTAGCCCGTGTGGAACAGTTTTTCAAGGATATTAAAAGCAACGCGGCGGCGAAACGAGAAAGCTCGGGGCGCAACGATTCCTCTGCCAAATCGCCGGCATCGGCTTCCGCAGGAGGGAGCCAAACACCGAAAGCTACATCCGGAGAATCTTCCGGTCATCGCGGAGATCAGGGACGCGGCGCAAACGCACCCGTAAAAAACCAAAATCAACAGGAAAAGCAGGTAAGCATGAATAATAAACCAAAAACAAACCAAACCAATGCAGGTGGCAGTACGGCAGTTCAAGAAAGATCCAGCCGTCCGAACGGCGGCAATCATCAAAACTCACGACCGCAAGGCCAAGGCGGAGGAAATTCCTCCAGTGCAAACCGGAACCCGCAAGGGAACCGGGGAGCCGGTCAAGGCGGCCAGCGGAATGATAGCGGTCAGCGCCCAGCTCAAGGCCAAAATAGCGGCGGAAACCGCAGCTTTGCGCCAAGCAACAATTTTGGCGGCGGAAACGGCGGCGGCAAAGGTCAAGGGCAAAGAAAAGGAAATAATAACGGCGGCAAAAACCAAAGAGGTTACGATGATAACCGCAACGGCGCCAATTTCAAAAATAATCGTGGCGGCAAAGGCGGGCGCGGCAAAGGTGCTCCGCAGCAGCCTCCACGCGAGAAGATCGACAATACGCCGAAGAAAATTATCGTCCGCGGCACGATGACGGTTGGCGAAACCGCCAAATTGCTGCATAAGGACGCTTCCGAAGTGATCAAAAAGCTGATGCTGCTCGGCGTCTTGGCAACCATTAACCAAGAGCTTGACCTTGACACGATCCAGCTGCTGGCAAGTGACTACGGCGTTGAGGTTGAATTGAAAATTCCGGTGGAAGAAGACCGTTTCGAAACGATCGAAGAGGTTGACGATGAGGCAGATCTGAAAGAACGTCCACCAGTCGTTACGATCATGGGTCACGTTGACCACGGGAAAACGACGCTGCTGGACGCCATTCGTTCCACCAACGTCACCGGCGGCGAAGCCGGCGGGATCACGCAGCATATCGGGGCATACCAAGTCGAAATCAACGGCAAGAAGATCACGTTCCTGGATACGCCAGGCCACGAAGCGTTTACAGCGATGCGTGCCCGCGGTGCCCAGTTAACGGATATTACGATTATCGTCGTTGCTGCGGATGACGGCGTGATGCCGCAGACGGTCGAAGCGGTGAACCATGCCAAAGCAGCAGGCTTGCCAATTATCGTTGCTGTGAACAAGATCGACAAACCGGAGGCAAATCCGGATCGAGTGAAGCAAGAATTGACGGAGTATGAGCTTGTGCCGGAAGAATGGGGAGGCGACACGATTTTCGTCAACGTCTCTGCGAAGCAAAAAATCGGCTTGGAAAACCTGCTCGAAATGATTCTGCTGGTAGCCGAAGTGAACGAGTACAAAGCCAACCCGGATAAACGCGCTCGCGGTGCGGTCATCGAAGCCGAGCTCGATAAAACCCGCGGTCCGGTAGCTCGCGTGTTGGTACAGCACGGAACGTTGAAGGTCGGCGACGCCTTCGTTGCAGGGAACTGCTTCGGCCGCGTCCGCGCGATGGTTAACGATCGCGGGCGCCGCTTGAAAGAAGCAGGTCCGTCGACGCCGGTGGAAATTACCGGTCTGACGGAGGTACCGCAAGCCGGCGATCCGTTTATGGTCTTCGAGGACGAACGCAAAGCGCGGTCGATCGCGGACAAACGGGCTACGATGCAGCGTCAATCCGATTTGGGTGCCAATACGCGCGTTACACTGGATGATCTGTTCCGCCATATCAAGGAAGGCGAAATCAAGGATCTCAACGTGATCATCAAAGCCGACGTGCAAGGTTCGGTTGAAGCGCTCAGAGGCGCACTCGAGAAGATCGAAGTCGAAGGCGTTCGCGTCAAGATTATCCACAGCGGGGCCGGTGCGATTACCGAATCCGATGTCATCTTGGCGGCGGCTTCGAACGCGATTATCATCGGGTTCAACGTCCGTCCGGACAACCAAACGAAAGCGACAGCGGAGCAAGAGAAGGTTGACATCCGCTTGCACCGCGTCATTTACAACGCAATCGAAGAGATCGAGCAAGCGATGAAAGGGATGCTTGATCCGGTTTATAAAGAGTCGGTTATCGGTCACGCGGAAGTCCGTAATACGTTCAAGATCAGCAAGGTCGGAACGATTGCAGGCTGTATGGTGACTTCCGGTAAAATTACCCGTACGGCGGAAGTCCGCTTGATTCGTGACGGAATCGTCGTATACGAAGGCAAAATCGATTCGCTCAAACGTTTCAAGGACGACGCGAAGGAAGTTGCTCAAGGTTACGAGTGCGGGATTACCTTGGACAATTACAACGACATTAAAGAAGGCGACGTCATTGAAGCGTTCGTCATGGAAACTGTTGAACCGAAGTAAGGTGGGTGTCTAAAATGGCCAAAAATCGTACCGGCCGCGTAGGCGAACAGATTAAGAAAGAACTTAGTGTGCTCATCCAGAGTGAACTGAAAGATCCGCGCATCGGTTTTGTCACGGTGACCGGGGTCGATGTGACAAATGATTTGTCGCAGGCCAAAGTTTACCTCAGCGTATTTGGCGACGAGGAGCAGAAGAACGAATCTTTAAAAGGGCTGGAGAAAGCGACCGGCTTCCTGCGCACCGAAATTGGCAAACGAATTCGGCTGCGCCACACGCCGGAGCTGATTTTCAAAATCGACGAATCTATCGCTTACGGCAGCCGGATAGAGAAGCTTCTCGGCGAAATTACGCAAGAGCACAAAGAATGAAATATGAAAGGGAATCGATAACTCATCTGCCACCCTTGAATGAAGATTAGCGGATGAGTTTTGTAGGTCCCTAAAGGAGACGGCAATGCAGACGACCTATGAAAGGGAGCTGAGTCAGACCAAGGAGTTCCTGACTCAGAATGATCATTTCCTAATTGTGTCGCATGTTCAGCCGGACGGTGACGCAGTCAGTTCCACCCTTGCGGTGGGCTGGCTTCTGTCATGTCTGGGTAAAAAATTCGTGATGGTCAACGAAGGCCCGATCCCAAAGCGGATGCATTATTTGTGGCATGCGGACGAGATTCTCGATTTGTCGGTGACGCCGCTTGACCGCAAATTTGATCATGTGATTTGCGTGGACTGCGCGGATTTCAAACGGGTTGGCACGACGCATGAATGGTTTGCCGAAGGGGCACGACTGCTGAACATCGACCACCATCCGACCAACGACCACTACGGCTCGGTGAATCTTGTAGTGCCAAATGCGGCGGCGACCGCTGAAATTTTGTTTGATCTGATCAACTATATGGGTCTGCCGTTGGATGAAACGATAGCAACGGTGCTTTATACCGGACTGCTGACGGATACCGGCGGGTTCCGGTACTCCAACACGTCGCCGAAGGTGATGGCGGCTGCCTCCAAACTGCTGGAATACGGCGTGGACGGTCCCGCTTTATCCGAATTGCTGCTAGAGCAAATGACGCTTCCGCAGCTGCGTTTGCTGACTCGGGCTTTAAACGGTCTTCAGCTTACGGAAGACGGGAAGATTGGCTGGGTATCGGTTACAGATGAGGACCTGAAGGCGACTGGCGCCGTTCACGAGGATATGGAAGGCATCGTCAACTATCCGCGAAATATCCAAGGGGTCGAAGTAGGCCTGTTGTTTAAAGTCATTAACGAACAAACCATAAAGGTGAGCATGCGCTCGGCGGGAAAAGTCGACGTGGCCAAGGTGGCCCAAAGCTTTGGCGGCGGCGGCCATGTCCGGGCCGCGGGTGCTCGCATTGAAGGGACCCTAGACACGGTTGTCCCTAGAGTGTTGGAACAAGTGAGGCTGCAGCTATGAACGCATACGAAGGCATTTTGCCCATCCACAAGCCGGCCGGTTTTACATCGCATGACGTGGTTGCCAAATGCCGGGGGATTTTGAAAATGAAGCGGATCGGCCATACGGGTACGTTAGACCCGGCGGTCACCGGAGTGCTGCCTCTATGCCTGGGCCGTGCAACGCGAATGGTGGAGTATTTGCAGGACTTGCCGAAGGAATACGAAGCGACCTTGGTGCTTGGCGTTGCGACCGATACAGAGGACATGACCGGCGAAATCATCGAACAGGTAAATGAGGTTCAGGTGACGGAAGAGGACGTACGGCGCGTGTTGTCCCGTTTTGTTGGCACGATCTCGCAAATTCCGCCGATGTATTCGGCGCTGAAGCAAGACGGTAAACGTCTGTATGAACTGGCACGGGAAGGGAAGACCGTGGAGCGTAAGCCCCGGGAAGTCACAATCTATCAATTGGAGCTGCTTGCTTTTCATCCGGAGGGGCCGCATCCGCGGATTTCTTTTCGTGCGTTATGCTCCAAAGGAACTTATATCCGTACGCTCTGCGTTGATATCGGACGTGCACTAGGCGTGCCTGCAGCGATGACGGAGCTGAAGCGGACGATGTCGGCGGGGATCACGGAGTCGCATTGTCTGACGCTGGATGAGGTGGCCCGCCACGCGGCAAGCGGATCGCTGCAAGATTATTTACTGCCGGTCGATCGAGCTGTTCAGCATTTGCCGGCTCACACGGTTGCTGCCGAGAAGGTCAAGGCAGCATTGCAAGGTCAGCGGCTGTCCCCCTCTGTGGTCTCTCCGGCGGTTAAGCGCGGAGAGACCCTGCGGCTGTACAGCCCCGAACAGCAATTTTTAGGCATCTTCCGGGTAGAAAAGGGAACGAAGGCCGTGAAGGCGGTTAAAGTGTTTTTACCCGAATAGCCTCAAGAAATGCGCATTCCGAGGGAAATTGCAGGTGACACGATCATGGAAACGATACATTTATCATATCCACTAAATGAACGATTTATAGAACAACATGCCCGTCCGCAAGTGCTGGCGATCGGCCAATTTGACGGCCTTCACCTGGGACATGCCAGCGTGATTGATTCGGCTGTCCGGTTGGCTGGCGAACTAGGTCTTCCTGCCTCCGTCATGACTTTTCATCCCCATCCGAAGGAAGTTATGAAAAAAGGCGACTACGACGGATATTTGACGCCGCCGAAGGAGAAGGAGCGTATTCTGCGCGAGATGGGCGTGGATTACGTATATATCGTTGAATTCAACGATGCCTTCTCGCGGGTAAGTCCGCAGAACTTCGTTTCCGGCATCCTGGTGCCGCTTCAGGTGCACACCGCGGTGGTTGGCTTTGACTTCCGTTACGGCTACCGGGGCGAAGGGGATGCGAGCATGCTGCGTGAATTGAGCGGCAACGTCCTTGACGTGCACACCGTGCCGCCGTTCCTGATCGACGGGGAGAAGGTCAGCAGTTCAGGGATTCGCAAAGCGCTGCAGGAAGGGAAGATTGAGCTAGCGAATCGTTGGCTTGGGCGGACGTATACGCTGAGAGGGACGGTCATGCACGGCGAGAAACGCGGCCGCCAGCTCGGATTCCCTACAGCCAATCTGCAGCTGGCGGAGCACTACGTCGTCCCGGCCAGCGGGGTCTACGCCGTGCGAGTTACGCGCGAAGGTACGACGTACTCCGGCGTGATGAACGTTGGGGTTAAGCCAACCTTTCATGAGAACGGCAAAATCTTTTGGCTGGAAGCCCATCTGTTTGATTTTTCCGGCGAGATTTATGACGAAAGCTTGTCTGTGGAATTAGTTCATTATATTCGGGCGGAGCGCAAGTTCGGCTCCCTGGATGAGCTGATCGCTCAAATTGGACAGGATGCGGAAACGGCTAAACGATTGCTGAAAGATTCCTGATAACTAAACCGATCCGGCATTTACTTTGCCCATCGGCTGTGGTATACTATGTAACGTTGTCATGCGGAAGAACTTTGCTTTTTCCAATCGGCAGCGAGAACCTTGGCTTGGTTGCACGGTTTCACCGCCGGCGACGAGGCTAACGGCGATTTGAGATAAAGGAGGTGAACAGGATGGCATTGACTCAAGAACGTAAACAACAATTGATCCAAGAGCACAGAACTCATGAGTCCGATACCGGATCCCCTGAGGTGCAAATTGCTATCCTTACGGAGAACATCGTGAATTTGACGGACCACTTGCGTACACACAAGAAGGACCATCATTCCCGTCGCGGTCTTCTGAAGATGGTTGGTCAACGTCGGAAATTGTTGGCTTACTTGAAGAACAAAGACGTAAATCGTTACTCCGCTTTGATCGAGAAACTTGGATTGCGTCGTTAATTAAACAAGTTTGTATAAAAGCAGCCTAGTTGCATGGCGGACGCTGGCGAAGCGTGCGGTGTGCGGCCGGGTTGCTTTTTACAAATTAGGCTTTGTTGCGATAAGCTTTCATGAAGAGCTCCGTCAGGAGCTTTTGTTATGAGGACATTCTTCTGCGCCAGCGCCGCTTCTCATTATGAATTGGTGAAAAGCAGGAAATAATGAACTCAGTACCGAACTTGTATTGGTGATAAGGAGGGATTTCATGCAGACTGAAGTGAGAATGGATTTGGGAGGAAGACCTCTCATTCTGGAAACCGGCCGATTGGCAAAGCAAGCCAATGCGGCTGTCATGGTTCGCTACGGCGATACGGCGGTGCTTTGTACGGTTACGGCTTCTTCGGAACCTAAGGATTTGGACTTTTTTCCGTTAACCGTCAATTATGAAGAGAAACTGTATGCAGTCGGTAAAATTCCCGGCGGCTTTATTAAACGGGAAGGACGTCCGAGTGAAAAAGCGATTCTGGCCAGCCGTTTGACCGACCGTCCAATTCGCCCGCTCTTTCCGGAAGGCTTCCGTAACGATGTGCAAATCGTAAACTTAGTCATGAGTGTGGATCAGGATTGCGAACCGGAAATTGCCGCAATGATTGGGACTTCTGCAGCGCTGAGCATTTCCGATGTTCCGTTTAACGGGCCGATCGGCGGCGTAGCTGTAGGCCGGGTGAACGGGGAATTCGTCATTAATCCGGACGTGGCACAGCAGGAAGCCAGCGACATTTACGTCGTGGTTGCCGGAACGAAGGACGCCATCATGATGGTGGAAGCGGAAGCGAATGAAGTTCCAGAAGAGGTTATGCTTGAGGCCATTATGTTTGGCCATGAAGAGATCAAAAAGATCGTTGCCGTCATTGAAGATCTCGTAAAAGTGGCCGGCAAAGAGAAGATGCAGGTGCAGCTGCATACGGTGAATGAAGAAGTGAACCGTGAGGTTCGCGCTTATGCCCAGGATCGCTTGATTGAAGCCGTGAAGATCGCAGAGAAGCATGCACGTCAGGATGCGATTGACGCCATTAACGACGAAACGGTGGCTCATTTCGAAGAGAAATACATAGAAACGCCGGAGCTGCTCGCCGATGTGAAGGAAGTGCTTCACGACATCGTTAAGGAAGAAGTGCGCCGGTTGATCACCCATGAAAAAGTACGCCCTGACGGTCGTAAACTGGACGAGATTCGTCCAATTGAATGCGATATCAGCTTGCTGCCGCGTACGCATGGCTCCGGTCTGTTCACGCGCGGACAAACGCAAGCGCTGAGCATCTGTACACTTGGGGCATTGGGCGATGTTCAAATTCTCGACGGGATCGACCTCGAAGAGTCGAAACGCTTCATGCACCACTACAACTTCCCGCCGTTCAGCGTTGGTGAAGCTCGTCCATTGCGGGCTCCAGGCCGCCGCGAAATCGGTCACGGCGCATTGGGCGAACGCGCGTTGTCGAAGGTCATTCCGCCGGAATCCGAATTCCCTTATACGATTCGTCTCGTATCGGAAGTTTTGGAATCCAACGGTTCGACCTCGCAGGCGAGCATTTGCGCTAGCACGCTGGCGATGATGGATGCAGGCGTACCGATCAAAGCTCCGGTTGCCGGGGTTGCCATGGGGCTGATCAAAGACGGCGAGCATGTGTCGATCTTGACCGACATCCAAGGGATGGAAGACCATCTCGGCGATATGGACTTTAAAGTAGCCGGTACCGCGGAAGGCGTTACGGCCATCCAAATGGATATCAAAATTGACGGCATTGACCGGCAAATTTTGTCCGACGCTTTGAAGCAAGCAAGAGAAGGTCGATTGTTTATCTTGTCCAAAATGATGGAACGGATCCAGAAGCCGAAGGAGCATCTGTCCCCTTACGCGCCGAAGATCACCATCATGCAAATCAATCCGGACAAAATCCGCGATGTCATCGGGGCCGGCGGCAAGATCATCAACAAGATTATCGAGGAAACCGGCGTGAAGATCGATATCGAGCAAGATGGCCGCGTGTACATCGCTTCTACCAATGAAGAGATGAACAACAAAGCGCGTTCGATCATTGAAGGGATCGTCAAAGAAGTGGTGGTCGGTGAGATTTACGTCGGGACCGTCAAACGGATCGAGAAATTTGGTGCATTCGTTGAGATTCTGCCGGGTAAAGACGGCTTAGTGCATATTTCGCAGCTCTCGACGGAACGCGTTGCCAAGGTCGAAGACGTTGTGGCGATCGGCGATACGGTAACGGTGAAAGTGACCGAGATCGACAACCAAGGACGGATCAATCTTTCCCGCAAAGCGGTATTAACCGCCGAAACGGACAAAACTCCATCCAAATAAATGAGATAACATATCGACGCAGGCAACCCTTGCGGGAAAAGAGACAGAATAATTAAATTCTGGCTCTTTTTTATTGCGTTCGCATATCCCTGGGCTTGTCAACATATGATGGGGACAAAAACCGTTTAAGGGGATGAGCTGTTAGCATGGGGCGGAACAAGTTTGCGGTCATCGCGATATGCATTGCGTTTATGATGATATTGGGGCAGTTTGTCGGCATTCGGGCCTTCGTTGCCAAAAGCTCGGGGGAAAATGGCGGCAGCTACGCTTTCCGCCTGATTCATGACCTGACCGGTGACCTGGGGGCCCAGAACCAGCCTCACCCGGCTAGCGGCGGGACAGCGAAGGATACGGATCCGTTGCTGGCCAAGATCCGCGAAGAGGCGGAGAAGCAGCGGATCGAGCCGATCGATGCGGTGGTCGACCGGGTCTGGAAAGCCATTCCCGGCTATAACGGTCGTGAGGTGGATATCGAACGCACTTACAAGAAGGCCAAACAGCTGCCGGAGGGCGCGAACATCGAATATGTCTATCGGGAGCTTCGGCCGAAAGTAAATCTCGAGGATTTAGGGCCGCAGCCGATTTACCGGGGGAACCCAAACAAGCCGATGGCAGCGCTCATGATCAATGTCGCCTGGGGCAATGAATATCTGGTGCCTATGCTGGATACGTTGGATCAGCAGAAGGTCAAGGCGACCTTTTTCCTCGATGGCAGCTGGCTCAAGAAGAACGGGGACCTTGCCGCCGAAATCAAGCGGCGCGGGCATCAAATCGAAAACCACGCCTACTCGCATCCGAATATGAGCCAACTGGAGCAAACCCGGGCACGGCTGGAGATCTCCAAAACGAAGGAGCTGCTGAAGGAGAAGCTGGGCGTGGAAAATCGCTGGTTTGCGCCGCCTTCGGGTGATTATAATATGCAAACCGTCAAGCTGGCGGCGGAGCAGGGGCTGAAGACGGTATTGTGGACCGTGGATACAGTAGATTGGAAAAATCCGCCCGCAGCCAGCATCGTTAGTAAGATCAGCAGCAAAGTGGGGCCAGGATCGCTGATCTTGATGCATCCGACGGCGTCCAGCCGCGATGCCCTGGAAGGGATGATTCAGGCCATTCGCAGCAAAGGGTTGGTGCTCGGAACCGTGGAACAAACGCTGTCGCCGGACCGCGTCGAAGTCCCTGCTCCGCAGAGTTGAGCTTTCCGCCTTTTTTTGGTAGGATAGGGATGCATTTATTAACGACGCTAACCAACGCATCGCATAACATTTAGGAGGGCCTTTCGTGAAGAAAACGCAATTGAAAAACGGCCTTCGGGTAGTCATGGAGAAGATCCCAACGTGCCGTTCGGTCTCGTTCGGGATTTGGGTCAAAACTGGCTCCCGCAATGAACGCCCTGAGCGGGGCGGAATTTCGCATTTTATCGAACACATGCTGTTTAAAGGGACGGAACGCTACAGCGCCAAGGACATCGCAGAACAGTTTGATGCGATTGGCGGCAACGTTAACGCGTTTACGTCCAAGGAATATACCTGTTATTACGCGAAAGTGCTGGATGAGCATTTACCGATTGCGGTTGACGTGTTGTCCGACATGTTTTTCCGTTCTTTGTTCGATGCGGAGGAGCTGCGGAAAGAGAAAAACGTCATCGTCGAGGAAATCTCCATGTACGAAGATACGCCGGATGATATGGTCCACGATCTTGTAACGCAGGCAGCCTACGGGGACCATCCGCTGGCTCTTCCGATCCTAGGGACGGAGGAGAAGCTGCGCGCTATGGAATCTGAGCACCTGCGAGAATACATGCGTGAGCACTATACGATCGAGAATACGGTCATTAGCGTGGCAGGGAATATCGATGAACAGGTGATTGACCTGCTGGAGCAATATTTCGGTGATTTTTCGAATCGGGGAAGCTCCAGTCCATTGGCTGCGCCTGAGTTTTTGGGCGGATTGAAGTTCCACCGCAAGAAGACCGAGCAGAACCATATTTGCTTGTCATTCCCCGGATTGCCGATCGGGGATGAGAAGCAGTATGCGATGGTGCTGCTGAACAATGCGCTTGGCGGCGGCATGAGCTCACGACTCTTTCAGGAAATCCGTGAGAAACGCGGGTTAGCCTACTCGGTGTACTCGTATCACAGCTCGCACGCGGACAGCGGACTGTTTACGGTGTACGCGGGAACCGCGCCGCGTCAAACGAAGGAAGTGCTGGATTTGACCAAGGAGATCCTGCACGATGTGTCGGTGAACGGGATTACTCCAAACGAGCTAAGCAAGGGGAAGGAACAGCTGAAGGGCAGCTTGATTTTGAGCTTGGAAAGCACCGGAAGCCGCATGAACCGACTTGGCAAAAATGAGCTGATGATCGGCAAACATTATTCTTTAGATGAGATGATCGCCCGTATCGAGGCGGTGACGATGGACGATGTCAATCAGGTGTTGAAGTGCATGTTTAGTCATCCATTCTCGCTCGCCATGGTGGGGTCGTCTGATCGCGTGATATCGGGAGTTAGGAGAGATGAGCTTGTCGTTTGAAGTGCAAATTAATCGTTTGGCAGGAAATGAAGATATTGAGCTGCCGCGTAAAATGTCGGAGCTGGCTTCCGGCTTTGACCTCTACGCCGCCGTTACAGAGGAGCTGACGCTCCAGCCGGGGCAACGCGCCCTCGTACCGACCGGGATCGCTATCGCGATGCCCGGCGGCCTAGAGGCGCAAATTCGCCCGCGCAGCGGGTTGGCGTTGAAGCACGGCATTACGTGCCTGAATACGCCGGGGACGATCGACGCGGATTACCGCGGGGAAATCAAGGTGCTGCTGATTAACCTCGGGCAGGAACCGTTTGTGATCCGTCGGAATGAGCGGATTGCGCAGATGGTGTTCCAGATCGTTCCTGAGGTGAATCTCGTGCAGGTAGACAAGCTGTCGGAGACGGTTCGCGGCGCCGGCGGGTTTGGTCATACGGGCACGAAGTAAGGGACTGAGGCACGTTTAACCTGAGTAGCATGTTTATGTTCAGGTGTTGAAGAATAAGGGTAAAAAAGGTTCTTATTTTCGGTTAGGAGAGGGATATGGCCGGGAATAGCGGACTTTTTTACCCTTATTTTCATTTATCGCATTCAAAAGTGGCGGTTATGGTGGGTTCCGCTCCAAATAAGGCCTAAAATATCCTCTATTTTTTGCGCTTAAAAGAATTTCGCTGAAATAAGGCCCGAAAAGTCCCTTATTTTGCTGCAGTAATGATCTCCATTAACTTTTCCATTTGGGCATCTCTTCCGCCGATAATGTCTTGGCGTGTTGTTGGAACATAGATATCCGGTTCTAAGGAGGTTTCGTGGGTCAAGCGTTGATCCGGCCGAGAAAAATGTTTATAAGATACGGTAAATTGAAATCCGGAGTGAGGCATCTTAAACACGAATATATCTCCATAACAAGATGGCTGATTGCCCGTTGGTTCTCCGATCAAAGTGGCCAGCCCATTATCTTTGAAGGTGACGGCAAAGACATTTGCGGCGCTGAACGTTTTGGGGGAGATCAATAGATACAAGTGACCGTTAAACGGGTTAACGGATGAGCTAGCATGGGCCTTCCCATGATTTTTAACCAATGTTCATTTTCAGTTGGCACTACCTTGGACAGCTCGTCTAATAACTGTGGAGGGGTTAGCCCGCCTAACTCAAGTAAAAGGTCGCCCCGTTGTAACAACGGCGTTGATCGAATCACCACCGGGCCTTCCGCAGTCCAGTATAACGGCAGCTCCAAATAGGAAAGGGAAGGGGAATAAGGGTTGATGCTCGTGTGGGCGTCATGCAGTTGCCCGATCATTTCTACAGCGGAGATATAAAAACGGCTTATGGGCAGCGGACCTGCTTGAATCATCCGGTAAGTATCCCGTATTTTTTTTCGTTGCTCTCTCTGCCATCCGTCGATCAGTGACGGGTGAACCTGTTCCAGCGTGCTTATAAGGTAATCGAAATCCGCTTTCATCGTATCGGGCGTCAAGAGAGCACTTTCTGCGGGATCCGCTTCGCCCAGCCTTTGTATAGGCGAGGTGAATGGTTCGACCTCTGACGCTTGCCGCTCCGGTGAGGAAATAACAACAGATCCTGCAAACGCCAATATCAAAAGAATCATCAAAAAAATTGCATAAATCACAGCCCGTTTTCCTGGCTTTCTCAACTCACTCCACCACCTGTAATAATATGGAATACATCCTACAAAATTGCTGTGAAGGTTTGCTATGACGATATTCATATCCTCAGCTTCGCGAGGCATTCTAGCCTTTCACCACTTCGTAGGCCACGGCATAAGATGGTCTATACTGTGTTGCTTGGAAGGAGTGCCGTCTAAGAATGCTGACCGGAATCACAATTGTATTCCTCGGTGGGGATGCCCGGCAGGTGGAGGTCATCAACAAATGTGTCGAACTGGATGCTACGGTACGGGTTGTTGGCTTCGACCGATTGGAGACACCCCTTAAAGGAGTCTCGCAGGAGACGTTAAGCCCCGGCTTGCTGGCCGGCGCGGACGTAATTATCCTTCCGGTAATCGGTTGCGATGATCACGGTGTCGTCCCGGCGCCGTTCTCTGCAGAACAACTGGTCATCAAACGGGAATGGTTTGCATCCGTCCGAAAAAGCACGCTGGTCTATACCGGAATTGCCAAGAGCTTCTTAAAGCAAATGGGCGAGGAGCACGGCTTCCGGATCATTGAGGTGCTCGAACGTGACGACGTCGCTATTTACAACTCGATTCCAACGGCGGAAGGCGCAGTGATGATGGCGATCCAGAACACGGACATCACGATTCACGGTTCGAACTGTATTGTGCTTGGGATCGGGAGGACAGGGTTTACGCTGGCAGGAACGCTGCAAGGTTTGGGAGCGAATGTAAGGGTAGGGGTACGTCGGGAAGATGATGTGGCTAGGGCGATACAAATGGGCTGGAAGCCTTTTGTGACAAGGGATTTGGCCGCCAACGTAGGGGATGTTGACTTGATTTTTAACACAATTCCGACTATGATAGTCACAGCGCAAATCATCTCGAAACTGCCCCGTACGGCAGTGATTATCGACCTTGCTTCGGCGCCTGGAGGAACGGATTTCCGTTTCGCCGAGAAGCGCGGAGTGAAGGCGATTTTATCCCCTGGCCTCCCCGGAATCGTCGCTCCCAAATCGGCTGGAATTATTATGGCAAACACGATTTGTCAGTCGATTATGGATGAGTATCAATTACGGGGGGATGAACAGTGAATTGGCAGGGTAAAACGGTAGGTTACGCCATTACGGGCTCGCATTGTACGTTTGCTGAGGTAATGCCCCAGATCCAACGATTTGTCGACGGAGGGGCGAAGGTTGTGCCGATCATATCCCAGTCGGTACTGACGACCGACACCCGTTTCGGTAAATCGGAGGATTGGCGCGAACAGTTGAAAGATATTACAGGGAATGATATTATTTCTTCAATTGTCGAAGCCGAACCTCTGGGTCCAAGCAAGCTGCTGGACGTCTTGGTGATCGCTCCCTGCACGGGAACGACGACGAGCAAACTGGCAAATGCGATAACGGACAGTCCTGTTCTGATGGCCGCAAAAGCCCAGCTGAGAAACGGGCGACCGCTTGTCATCGCGGTGTCGACGAATGACGGTTTAGGTTTTAATTTGGCAAATATCGCGAAATTAATTGTGGCCAAGAACGTGTATTTCGTTCCGTTTGGTCAAGACAATCCGACCGGCAAACCGAATTCGCTCGTAGCAAACATGGAACTGATCCCTGAAACTTGCTATGCCGCGCTTGAAGGAAAACAGCTGCAACCGTTAATCATCGAACGTTTTCATGGATAATGCAGCGCAGCCGGCATACCATGTACGGAGCACCGTTCGGGTTGTTTCACGCCGTGATCTTTACAGGACGGACTCAATATAGGTGGGAAGTATCGGAACAAATTGCTCAAAGGCGCAGCATGGAATGCCGTATACAATCGCGGAGATCATTGCGGCGAAGGGGTATGTTTTCGAAGCTCTGGGTTCGTTAATCTTGCTATTACTAACGGAATGAAGTCATCGCTTTACTCCGCACTTATTAACTGGAGGAATATCCATGCGCATTTTGGTGCAAAAATTCGGTGGCACGTCTCTTTCGACGAAAGAAGCGAGAGAGCATGTCATCTCACACGTACGCCGGGAACTGGATAACGGTTTCCGGCTCGTCGTGGTGGTTTCGGCTATGGGCCGAAAAGGGGATCCTTACGCGACGGATACCTTGCTTGATTTGGTCTCTGAAGGGGATTGCTATTTACCGCCCCGCGAACAAGATTTACTGATGGCTTGCGGCGAAATTATTTCCGCAGCCAAGCTGTGCAGCCTGCTGGCTGAACAGCACATCTCTTCGGTCGTATTGACTGGAGCTCAAGCTGGATTCCGAACGGACAGCCAGTTTGGCAACGCGAGAATTCTGGATATCGTTCCGACTCGGGTGCTGGAAGAACTGCAGCAGAAGGATGTCGTGATCGTGACAGGATTTCAAGGTCAAAATCAAGACGGCGACTTCACGACGTTGGGCCGCGGAGGCAGCGATACGTCGGCTACAGCCTTGGGCGCCGCGCTGCACGCCGAAATGGTTGATATTTATACCGATGTGAATGGGATCTTAACTGCGGATCCCCGGATCGTCGAGGATGCGAAGCCGCTGGAATACGTCAGCTACGCAGAAATCTGCAATATGGCGCATCAAGGGGCTAAGGTGATCCATCCCCGCGCCGTAGAAATTGCGATGCAAGCGGGGATTCCGGTACGCGTTCGCTCGACTTTTTCGCAAGGGGAAGGAACATTGGTTGCCAACCCCGAAGGATTTAAGGACGTACAGCTGGGGATTGTGGACCGTTACGTGACTGGGATTGCATATGTGGCGAATGTGACTCAAATCCGGGTGGAATCCGCTGGCAACGGCCCGGATCATTTGCAGCTGCAAGTTTTTAAATCCATGGCAGAGAACGACATTAGTGTTGATTTTATTAATGTGACCCCAACCGGTGTCGTTTATACGGTCTTTGATAAAGATTCGGCGAAGGCAGAAGCGGTGTTGAGATCGCTGGACCTCTCACCGCAAATATGCACCGGATGCGCCAAGGTGTCCGTCATCGGCGGAGGCATTAACGGCGTTCCCGGAATTATGGCCAAGATCGTTGAGGCTTTGACCGAGCAAGGCATTCAGATTCTGCAATCGGCTGATTCGAATACTACGATTTGGGTGCTGGTGCGGAAGGACGATATGGTGCAAGCGTTGCGGGCGTTGCATGCGAAGTTCGAACTGGGCCGCTAACGAGGCATGTGAGTTCATCGCTTAAGAAATGGAAGGCATACTGAGAAGACGGCAATAAATAAGCGAAGCGGGAGACGGGAGGAGGATATGGCGTGATTGATTTCGGAAGAATGATTACAGCCATGGTAACGCCTTTTAATGATCAAGGAAAAATCGACTGGGACCAAACCGCAAGCCTGATCGACTATTTGGTGGAGGAGCAGCAATCTGACAGTTTGGTCGTGAGCGGAACGACGGGGGAGTCCCCTACACTAACGGATGAAGAAAAACTTGAGCTGTTTGCCTTCGCGGTGAAACATGCAGCCGGACGCTGCAAAATTATCGCCGGCACGGGCAGCAATGATACCGCTCATTCCGTTCATTTGACGCGCGAAGCTGAAAAATGCGGAGTAGACGGAATTTTGCTGGTCGCTCCGTATTATAACAAGCCGAATCAGGAAGGCCTTTTCCGCCATTTTGAAGCGATTGCGGCCGTAACCAGTCTGCCGGTTATTGTGTACAATGTGCCAAGCCGTACAGTTGTCAGCTTGAGCGTGGAAACGACGCTGCGGCTGGCGCAAATCCCGAATATCGTGGGGACCAAGGAATGCGCGCCTCTGGATCAGATCGCTATGATCGTCGCCCAAGCGCCGGAGCATTTCAAGGTTTATTCGGGCGATGACGCCTCGGCACTGCCGGCGATGGCGGTCGGAGCTTACGGTGTCATTAGCGTGGCCAGTCATGTCGCAGGCCGCTCCATCAAAGAGATGGTCGCACAATTCTTTAGCGGGAACGTAGAGCGGGCAAGCCAGTTGCATCGCGAGCTTCTGCCGTTATTTAAGGTGTTGTTTGAATGTCCGAATCCGGTAGCCGTGAAGTATGCCTTAAATGAAACCGGCCATCCTGTAGGAACGGTTCGGTTACCGCTGGTGCCGCCAAATGAACAGGAAGCGCAGCGGATTCGCAGCTTCCTCAAATAGCTGCTGGCCTACTTCTATAACCAGATATGTGCGTATTCCCAGAAACCGATGCCTGATCCGCAGGCATCGGTTTTTTTGTCATGGCACAAGGTAAGGTTAGACGTAGGGAAAAGCGCTGACTTGTTTTTTGCCAATTTAATCATGTATAATGAGTTCAAGTGACTGGGTGCGGTGAATTTTGAATTAAATGGCTTGTTCAAGAAGTTGGCTTCTGCCAGTGTAAGCGAGTACGGAGAACGTTTTACCAGACCGCTTGGAATGGATGAAGCTGTGGAGTTTACCAGAACTTGATTGAGCAACCATTTGATAATGACTTTGAGAAACGGCGAGATCGTCTTAATCAAGGCGATTGTTTATTCCTGCAATTTATAGGCTTTGGAATTTATATGCAGCGGTCGGAGCCATTTCCATAGGAGTTTTCGATACGACGTCCATAATAATTAGGAGGGTTAGATTCACTTGTCTAAAAAAATAAATAATGAGAAATTGACGATTTTCGCATTGGGCGGCGTCGCAGAGATTGGGAAGAACATGTATGTCGTTCAATATGCCAATGACATTGTAGTCATCGACTCCGGACTTAAGTTTCCGGAAGAGGACATGCTTGGCATCGACATCGTCATTCCCGATATCACTTACTTGACGGAGAACCGCGATAAAGTAAGAGGCATCGTATTGACGCACGGGCATGAGGACCATATCGGCGGTTTGCCTTACGTGCTGAAGAACTTAAACGTTCCGGTCTACGGGACCAAATTAACTTTAGGTCTGGTTGAGAACAAGCTGAAGGAAGCGGGACTGCTCGGCGAAACGAAACGCGTGCTGATCAATGCCGATTCCGTAATCGAGCTTGGAACAACGATGAAAGCTTCGTTCTTCCGGACGAATCATAGTATTCCGGATTCGGTGGGTGTATGCATCGAAACTCCGGAAGGGAATGTCGTTCATACCGGTGACTTCAAATTTGATCATACCCCAGTCAATGATCAATATGCGGATTTGCACCGGATGGGCGAAATCGGGAAGAACGGCGTGCTTGCGCTGTTATCCGACAGTACCAATGCGGAGAGACCGGGCTTTACGCCATCGGAGAAGAATGTAGGCATTGTACTTAGCGATATTTTCCACAAAGCGAAGCAGCGCGTTGTTGTGGCGACCTTCGCCTCCAACGTGCATCGGATTCAGCAAGTCATCGATGCGGCACACGCAACGAACCGGAAGCTGACCATCATTGGACGTAGCATGGTGAACGTTGTGACGATCGCAGAAGAGTTGGGTTATCTGAACGTACCGGACGGAATTATCATTGAGCCGGAAGAAGTCAACAAGATGGCTGCAGATCGCGTTGTCATTTTGTGCACAGGCAGCCAAGGTGAACCGATGTCTGCCTTAACGCGGATGGCTCGCTCGACGCATCGCAAGGTTGATATTCTTCCAGGCGACACGGTCATCATCGCGGCAACACCGGTACCGGGCAATGAGAAATACGTTGGCCGGACGATTGATGAATTGTTCCGTCTCGGTGCGGAAGTCATTTATAGCGGATCAAATTCCGGCGTGCACGTTTCGGGTCATGGCAGCCAGGAAGAGCTGAAGCTCATGCTGAACCTGATGCGGCCGAAATACTTCATTCCGATCCACGGGGAATACCGTATGCTGCGGAAGCATGCTTTGCTTGGTGAGTCGGTTGGTATTGATCCGGACAATATTTTCCTGATTGATATCGGGGATACGATTGAGATCCAGAACGGTGTAGCCCGCAAAGCCGGGAAAGTTCCTGCCGGCAACGTGCTCATCGACGGTCTTGGCGTAGGCGACGTCGGCAATATCGTATTGCGCGACCGTAAGCTGTTATCCCAAGACGGGATCTTGGTTGTTGTTGTAACGCTGAGCAAGCAAGACGGAACGATCGTATCCGGACCGGATATTATCTCCCGCGGCTTCGTTTATGTGCGTGAATCGGAAGGTTTGCTGGAAGAAGCAAACCGCATTGTCTCCAGCACGCTGGAGAAGCTGATGAGCGAGAACGTAAACGAATGGGCTTCGTTGAAAACCAACGTTAAGGATGCTCTCGGCCGTTTCTTGTATGAGCAAACGCGCCGCAGACCGATGATCTTGCCGATCATCATGGAAGTATAAAGAAGAAATCAATAACTTTAAGCACACAGTCGCCCCTTTCCTGCCGGTTATTTGGACGGTTTCCGCAGGAAAGGGGCTTTTCGTCGTTTAGCGCGAAATGGCGGAAGGTTCCTGACTTGAGGTATCGTTGTATAGATTGAAGAAGGTTGTCGGCATACTAAGGGCTGCATAGAGTAACGAGACTTTGTCGATTGCCGACACCGAAAGGAAGGCTTAATCATGAATAAGGACCTAAGCAAATCAAGCGTTCGAAGTGAATCTGAACTTCCGCCAACAACCGAACCGGAGAAAAAAGAAGCCACGGTACCGGAAATGATCCAGCAGCTCGGGCAAACGGCGGTGCCGACTCCCGGTGAATCAAATGTGTATTGCTTAACGATTATCGGTCAGATCGAAGGACATTTAGTGCTTCCGCCGCAAAATAAAACAACGAAATACGAGCACGTCATCCCCCAATTAGTGGCAGCGGAACAGAACCCGCGGATTGAAGGACTGTTAATTATATTAAATACCGTAGGCGGCGATGTGGAGGCCGGACTTGCCATTGCGGAGATGATTGCTTCCTTGTCCAAGCCTACCGTCACGGTTGTCATCGGCGGCGGACATAGCATCGGCGTTCCGATCGCCGTAGCCTCCGATTATTCGTTGATTGCCGAAAGCGCCACGATGACCATCCATCCGATTCGTATGACCGGGCTGGTGATCGGAGTTCCTCAGACTTTTGAGTATATTGAGAAGATGCAAGAAAGGGTCGTGCGTTTTGTAACGACACATTCGAAAATTTCCGAGGAGAAATTCAAGGAGCTCATGTTTAAGACGGGTGAGTTAAACCGGGACATCGGTACAGCAGTTGGCGGCAGCGATGCGGTGAAGTACGGGCTGATCGATGCCATCGGCGGGATTGGCGATGGATTGGCCAAGCTGAATTCGATGATTGAATCGAAGCGACAAGCGAAGCAAGCAGGAGGGATTACCCAATGACGCATTATACGATCTTACCGGAAGAGGCTTATTGGGAGAATGCCGAAAACCAGGCGGCGTACGGTGAAATCGAACTAAACGGCGTGCTGATGCAAATACGGATGGAGGAAGGCAATCGGGCGACCATCGTACGGCTGTTGCGTTGCCGGCTGGAGGATTATTTGAATCCCGATCTGGCGCCCGGGCGGCAAATCACCTTCTATCCAACCTTATTAAATTGAGAATCTATGCCGGTGACGGCATCTTTTCTAGGCCCCCCTCGGTGAATATGGTATAATATTCATCTAGGGGGTGTTTTCGTCTTGCCACGGAAACGGAAGAAGAGGAAAGCTGCCATCGGCAGCATGCTGAAATACGAAATATACGGAATCATCCTGATCACCTTATCCATTATCGCCTTGAGCGGGGAGGCTGCCGTAGGAAGGACGCTATCGAAAATGGCTGCGTTAATCCTCGGCAAATTTTATTTTGTGATCCCCTTAATTGGCATTTACATAGGACTAGCTGTCATGATCAACCGGAAATGGCCGAATCGCTGGAATGCCCGCCGCAGCGGTGTGCTGCTGGCGGTGTTGGCGCTGACGCTGATGAGCACCATTTCGGCCATGCAGCATAAGCTGGCGCCGGCGGTGCCTTTGTCCGCAGGCAACGTGCTGGGCCAGATTCATCGCGATCTGCAAGGAGCGCTGTTCCAGCCTGCGGTGAGCGATGCCGGCATGAGCCTGCTGGGGCTGGATATTAGCGGAGGGTATGTCGGCGCACTAGAATTTGCCTTGTTGTACTCTTTGTTTGGCATGGCCGGTGCGAAGCTGATTATGATCGTGCTATTAGCCATCAGCTTTATGCTGGTGACTGGACTATCGTATGTGGATTTATTCCGGATGCTGCATTCCCGATTGGCCGTGCTGGCCGAAAGCTTCGGGAATAAAATGCGCATGCTGCGTCCGATCCCAGTGCGGAACAAAGCCAAACGGGCGGTGAAGAAGGCGGAGCCTGCGGTCACCTCATATGATGATCCAGAGGATGAAGAATCCCCTCTCGACGAAGAAACGGTGCCTGCGGCAACGAGCAAGAAGCCGGTGTTTTTTCAGCTGCTGAACTTCAAGGGAAGATCGGATGAACCCGTGGAGACAGCGTCCATCGAGGAAGAGGAACCTGCGGTCGTGGAGCCTGCTACGCAAGCTGCTGATACAGGAATCAACTGGAATGAGGTGAACTACATCGGCAGGGATGAGGACGTGGAGCTTAGGAAGTCGGACGGATTCGCTGGCAGTGACACCGGGCCGATTATCCGCGATTTCTTCGACAATATTCAGCGGGAAAGCCTGCATCAAGATGAGGACAACGATGAGGACGAGCCTGGGCTACATAGCTCCCATGGCGTCTCGTTCGATGAGACGGCACAGGATGCACTAGATCCCGTAGGAGGGGAATTCTCCGGGGGCGGTGACGAATCTGGACTCGGGAATCCTGCGGCCGAAGAGGCTGACAGCGACGGACAAGCCACGGTGCCGCCGCCTGCGCCTAAGCCTGCTCCGAAGCCGTACAAGCTGCCTTCGTTCCGGCTCTTATCGAAGCCGGTCGGGGCAGGGAAGTCCGGCGATCAAGCGGACTATATGCAAACTGCGCGTAAGCTAGAAGCCACGCTCGAAAGCTTTGGCGTGCGGGCCCGGGTGCTGGAGGTAGTACGCGGACCGGCGGTGACGCGCTATGAAATTCAGCCGGATATCGGCGTGAAGGTAAGCCGAATCGTTAACTTGACGGACGATATCGCCTTGGCTTTGGCGGCGAAGGATATTCGGATGGAAGCGCCGATTCCAGGGAAATCCGCGATTGGTATCGAGGTGCCGAACAACGAAGTATCGCTGGTGACGATGCGCGAGGTGATGGAGACGCCAACGTTTATGGAGGCGGAGTCCAAGCTGAGTATCGCATTCGGGCGGGATATTTCCGGCCAGACGATCGTTGGCAACCTGGCGAAGATGCCCCACTTGCTGGTGGCCGGGGCTACAGGCTCCGGGAAGTCGGTGTGCATTAACGGCATTATCACCAGCATTCTGTTCAAAGCGAAGCCGGATGAAGTGAAATTTATGATGGTCGACCCGAAAATGGTCGAATTAAATGTGTATAACGGCATCCCGCATCTGTTGACCCCGGTTGTGACCGATCCACGGCGAGCTTCACTGGCGCTGAAGAAGATCGTTGTGGAGATGGAGAAACGGTATGAGTTGTTCTCCAAATCGGGAGCGCGGAATATTGAAGGCTACAACCAAATGATGGCGGACCAACCTGAGGCGGTATTGCCGTATATCGTGGTGATTGTGGACGAGTTAGCTGACCTCATGATGGTTGCAGCCAGCGACGTCGAGGATGCGATTGCACGACTGGCGCAAATGGCCCGCGCGGCGGGGATCCATTTGATCATCGCTACGCAGCGGCCGTCCGTTGACGTCATCACCGGCGTAATCAAGGCCAACATCCCGTCACGGATCGCGTTTGGCGTATCGTCCCAGGTCGATTCCCGGACGATTCTGGATATGGCCGGTGCGGAGAAGCTTCTGGGCCGCGGTGACATGCTCTATATGCCGATGGGCGCGTCCAAACCGATCCGGGTGCAGGGAGCGTTTATGAGCGACCAAGAGGTCGAGGCGATCGTAAACTATGTGCGCGGGCAAGGCCAAGCCGAATACGACGAAAGCCTAGTTCCTGAAGTGGGCGATGAAGTACAGGAGACCGAAGAGGTACAGGACGAGCTCTTTGATCAAGCCGTCCAAATCGTACTGGAAGCCAAGCAGGCCTCCGTCTCCTTGCTGCAACGGCGTATGCGGGTTGGGTATACTCGCGCTGCTCGGCTGATCGACTCCATGGAGGCGCGAGGAATCGTTGGGCCGTATGAAGGCAGCAAACCGCGGGAAGTGTTAATGTCCATAGATCAATATAAAATGGGAAGAATCTCTTCTTGATTCTGTAGAATCGAAGGGAGCCTTCCCTTTTCTTTATTTCGTATAGCTCGAACCTTATGGGTGCATAGGAAGGGACAACGCTTGTCATACTAAAGTTACCCATCCTTGTTGAACAACTTCTAAGAAGAGAGGTAGAGCTAAACGTATGAAGAAAGCAAAGATCTGGTTTGCCTCCGGTTTAGTGCTGCTTTTGTTCGGAATCGGATACGGGGCCGATGTGCTCCGGCATACGCTTACCGAGGGCAAAGTCAATACCTATAAAGCGCAGCCCGCGTTCAGTGAGCAGGTTATCGACTATGGAGCTTACGGGAAGGACGTGTATGAGCTGCAGGGACGGCTCGCTTATCTTGGTTTTTATCATGGGAAGTTGGACAGTTATTTTGGGCCCAAAACCCTCGGGGCCCTCAAATGGTTCCAATCGGAATTTGGCATGAAGGTTGACGGACTGGCTGGACCAAAAACGAAACTGAAGCTGTACAATGCCACAAAAAACTGGAAGCCAGGCATGGAATACGCTAATGCCGGCGGAAACGAGAAATCGCAAGCCGGTGCAGCTAATAAGTCCGGTAATGGCAGCGTCAAAGCGGAATCCGATGAACTGTCCGCCTCCAACACCATGGGGCTGTCGGAAAACGATTTGAAAATTATGGCGAACGCGGTATATGGGGAAGCGCGAGGGGAACCTTTTGAAGGCCAGGTTGCGGTAGCGGCGGTTATTTTGAACCGGGTGAAGTCGCCGAGCTTCCCTAACACCGTATCCGGCGTTATTTTTCAACCCGGAGCATTTACAGCCGTTGCTGACGGCCAAATCTGGCTGGAGCCAAACGCACAGGCGCGTAAAGCCGTGCAGCAGGCGTTAAACGGCTGGGATCCAACCGGCGGTTGCTTGTATTACTTTAACCCGAAAACGGCGACATCGAAATGGATCTGGTCACGTCCGCAGGTGAAGACGATCGGAGAGCATATTTTCTGCATGTAAATAGCTGAGTATCGAAGGAGCAACCGCTTGTCGTCAGGTTGCTTCTTTCCTTTGAATTGGTATAGAATGGAACTGACTTTCTTGTAAAGGAGTTTTGGTTTTGAACAAAACGCGATTTGAGCGCGGCACCGTAGGCCATATTCGTCTGCATGTCCTGCCGACCAACCGATTCAAAACTTTTGCCATTTCCCTATATGCGGGCTTGCCGTTGCAAGAGCAAACGGTCACCGCAACGGCCCTCACTCCGTTCGTGCTGCGCCGGGGTACGGAATCGTATCCGGAAACCACGCAGTTCCGCGAGCAGCTCGAGCATATGTACGGAGCGGGCTTCGGCTTTGATGTATATAAACGCGGCAATTACCAAATGGTCCAGTTCCGTATGGACACGATTAATGATTCTTTTGTCAAGAGCAACGATTCACTCCTGGGTCAAAGCTTTGCTTTCCTCGGGGAAGTCGTCACCAAACCGGCTAAGGAAAACGGGGGGTTCCGCACCGCCTACGTGAATTCCGAACGGGAGTCCGTCCGCAAGAAGCTGGAAGGGATCATCAATGATAAAATCCGCTATGCGGCTGAACGCTGTACGGAAGAGATGTTTAAGGACGATCCGTATCGCCTCCATCCGCTGGGTGAGCGAAGCGAACTGGACGGGATTACGCCCGAATCCTTATACGCCTCCTATCAAAGCTGGCTGCAGCAGGCACACCTCGATTTGTATGTGGTTGGCGACACGACGCTGGCCGAGGTGGAGGAGCTGGTTGCCAAGCATTTTAGCTTAAATCGCTCAACCACTCCAGAATATCAACCGGAGCAGGTGGATCTTCGCGGCAAAGAAGTCCGGACCGTGAAGGAAGTGCTCGACGTCAATCAGGGGAAGTTGAATTTAGGCCTCCGCACGCCGATCACTTACGGGGACGATCGCTACGCTTCCTTGCTGCTCTATAACGGCATTCTGGGCAGCTATCCACACTCCAAGTTGTTCCTTAATGTTCGGGAGAAAGAAAGCTTGGCGTACTACGCCGCCTCCCGTTACGACGGGCATAAAGGCATCGTCAGCATTCAATCCGGCATCGAAATCGCCAATTACGAGAAAGCTCTTCGCATTATCGAAGCTCAGCTGGCCAGCATGCGCGCCGGAGAAATCAGCGAGCTTGAGATGAGTCAGACGAAGGCGATGATCCGCAACAGTCTGCTGGAGATGCAGGATTCCGCTTTTGATATGATCGCCTATGACTTCAACCGCGTCTTGTCCGGAAAAGACCGGCCGGCGGAGGAGCTGCTTCAACAAGTCGAGCAGGTTCAGCCTCAGGACGTTGTAGCGGCCGCGGAAACCGTCCAGCTTGATACGATATACTTTTTGACAGGCCAGAAGGAGGGGTAGGCGGATGGAAACGATACGTTATGACGCTTTGCAGGAAACGCTGTATCGCGAAACGATGGACAACGGTTTGCAGGTGTATGTGCTTCCGAAACCGGGCTTCCAGAAAACGTACGCCACGTTCGCGACCAAATACGGCTCAATCGATAACCATTTTCGGGTAGAAGGCCAGGACGACATTTCGGTTCCGGATGGCATTGCCCATTTTCTGGAGCACAAAATGTTTGAGGAGCCCGAAGGTGATATTTTTGCCACCTTTGCTTCCCAAGGCGCTTCCGCGAATGCGTTTACCAGCTTCGACCAGACGGTCTATCTGTTCTCTGCGACGGAGAATATTGCGGCCAACCTGGAGACGCTGATTAATTTCGTGCAGCATCCTTACTTTACCGACCAGAACGTCGAGAAGGAAAAAGGCATTATCGGCCAAGAGATCAGCATGTACCGGGATAACCCGGATTGGCGGGTCTATTTTGGCCTGATCGAAGCGATGTATAAGGTGCATCCGGTTCACATCGATATCGCCGGCACGGTGGAATCCATTGGCACCATTACGAAGGAAACGTTATATACATGCTACAATGCGTTTTATCATCCGAGCAACATGCTGTTGTTCGTCGTTGGCGGCGTGGATCCGGAGGAAGTATTCAAGCTGGTCCGGGACAATCAAGCGAAGAAGGAATACAAGCCGCAAGGATCCATCGAGCGGTTGTTTGATCCGGAGCCGCGTGAGGTGTCGGAGAAACGGCGGGAATCCCGTCTGCCAGTGTCGCAGCCCAAATGCTTGTTTGGCTTTAAGGAGACGCGCCTCGGCTTTACCGGCGAGGAGTTGCTGCGTCGCGATTTGGCCACCAAGCTGGCGCTCGACCTGCTGTTTGGGGCCAGCACGAAGCTGTACCAAAAGCTTTATGATCTGGACCTCATCTCTGACAGCTTTGGCCACGAATACAATAGCAACCCGAATTATGCGTTTTCCGCGATTGGCGGGGATACGAAGGATCCAGACCGGATGCTGGCTGTGATTAAGGAAGAAACCGAGGCGGTACTTGCTTCCGGATTCCGTCAGGAGGATTTCGAACGCGCGCGCAAGAAGAAGATCGGCGGGTACTTGCGCATGCTGAATTCGCCGGAGAACATCGCCCATGAATTCACCCGTTACAAATTCCGCGGCGGCGACCTGTTTGCTGTACTTCCGATTTACGAATCGCTGACGCTGGATGAGATCAACGCGCGGTTGCGCGAGCATATCGATTGGGAACAGCTCGCCGTCTCGATTGTGGTGAGCCCGTAAATGCAGACCAATCATGGGATAGGAAAAAATATCGCGGACATGACCGTCCTCATCACCGGAGCAAGCCGGGGGATCGGCGCCGAGGTGGCGCTGCGGTTCGCTTCGGTGGGCATGAACGTGGTGATTCACTATATGAATTCTCACGAAGCGGCGAATGAGGTAGCCCGCAAATGCTTGGAGCTTGGAGCCAAGGCTTATACAGTTGCGGCGGATCTGCGCAGCAAGGAGCAAATCCTGCGGATGAAGGAACGGCTTGAGAACTATGGGCTGTATCCCGACATTTTGGTCAACAACGCGGGCATCTCGCATTATGCGCTCTTGTCCGATGTGACCGAAGCGGAATGGGACGACATCATGAACGTCAATTTAAAAAGCGTGTTTCTGTGCAGCCAGCTGTTTATGCCGCATATGATCAGCCAGCGCTTCGGGCGCATCATCAACGTTTCCTCCGTTTGGGGAATCACGGGCGGCTCTTGCGAGGTGGCCTATTCGGCAGCCAAAGGCGGAGTTAATGCGTTTACCAAAGCGCTGGCCAAGGAACTGGCACCCTCCGGCGTTACGGTGAATGCGGTGGCTCCAGGCGCGGTGAAGACGGATATGATGGAGCGGTTTGATGCGGAGGAGCTTCGTCAGCTGGAGGAGGATATTCCGGCAGGGCGGTTGGGTACGCCGCAGGAGATCTCCTCGCTAGTTTATTTTTTGGCGCTGCCGGAATCGGGTTACATCACAGGGCAAATCATCAGCCCCAACGGCGGCTGGATTACTTGAGACCCCTGCATTCACAGGTTTTGGAGTAAGGGTTCGAGCTCGGTGCGCGCATAAATTCCCCGGGATTTTCGCATATTACAACTGTTGATTTTAAATCGCCAAGCGAAGGAGGATTTATCATGTCAACAGTACTCAAAAATTTTGATACATGGAAGAAATTCCTGGGTGAGCGCGTCAAGCATGCGGAAAATGCCGGTTTCAGCGAAGAGGCAATTACCAACCTTGCTTACGAAATCGGCGGTTTTCTGGACGACAAAGTGGATCCGCAAAACGAATCCAACCGCGCCCTCAAAGAAATTTGGGATGTGGGTACGGAGGAAGAGCGGAAGACCATTGCTCGTCTGATGGTGAAGTTGGCCAAGAAAAACGCATAGTCACGCTTTGGAAAAGCTTCCGCTTCGGGAGCTTTTCCCTCATTTTCTCCGCCCGCTTGCCTTTCAATTTCATTTTATATATCATAAAACACATATGAATATCGGTTATCAGGAATGGGAAGATTTGTTCTTTATAAATTGTTTTCTGTGAATTAGCAGGAATTAAGACCTATTTTGTCGAAAGAGCAAGAGGATATGGAGAAGGTGTCTGGGATGGATGGGAAACAATGGTACTTGGAATACAAAATACATAAAAATCGACCGGGACTTTTGGGGGATATTGCCTCCATGTTAGGGATGTTGGAGATCAACATCTTAACGATTAACGGCGTGGAAGGCAAGACGCGCGGGCTGCTGCTGGAAACCAACGATGACGGAAAAATCGAACAAGTCAGTCAGTTATTGAACAAGGTGGACAGTATTACGGTCACCGCTTTGCGTAATCCGCGTCTGGTCGATTTGCTCGCCGTCCGCCATGGACGCTATATTGATAGGGATTCTGACGACCGCAAGACCTTTCGGTTTACGCGGGATGAGCTGGGGATCTTGGTTGATTTTCTCGGCGAAATTTTTAAGCGGGATGGCCATCAGGTGATCGGATTACGAGGGATGCCCCGCGTGGGGAAGACGGAATCGATTATCGCTGGAAGCGTCTGCGCGATGAAACGATGGACGTTCGTATCTTCAACGCTCTTGCGACAAACGGTACGCAGCCAATTGTCAGAGAATGAAATGGATCCTCGCAATGTATTTATTATCGACGGTATCATAAGTACTCTTCGTTCCAATGAAAAGCATCATCAGCTCTTGCAAGAGTTGATGTCCATGCCTTCCACGAAAGTCATCGAACATCCGGATGTGTTCGTGAAAGAGTCTGAATATAGTTATGACAATTTTGACATAATTATTGAATTGCGTAACAATCCCGAGGAGCAAATCGTTTACGATACGTTCACGACAATTTATACGGACGATCTATAAACGATGTGCCGCATAATGAAATCATAAGCAGGAGGTGATGGTCGTGTCGGATTTGGGCCAGCAGTTAAGAGAAGCCCGCCTTGCCAGAGGTTTGTCGCTGGATGACGTACAGGAAATGACGAAGATTCGCAAACGATATTTGGAAGCCATCGAAATGGGGGATTATAAGGTTCTGCCTGGTAGCTTCTATGTTCGGGCTTTTATTAAGACGTATGCGGAGACCGTCGGCTTGGACGCGGACGAACTGCTTGCCGAACATCGGCAAAACGTGCCTTCTACAGCTCCGGAACCTACGATGGAACCGGTGATTCAAAAACGCCGCAGCCGGCAGCACAACGAGCGCAACTCGAAATGGCTGTCCACGACGCTGATGTGGTCGTTTGCTGTGCTGATTTTGATTGTCATCTATCTGTATTTCTCGGTATGGGGAAACAATAACGATCAAGCGGATGGCAATAAGGAGCCGGATCCAACGCCGGTCACTCAGGGAACCAGCCAAAATGGCAACCAAACCGGTAACGCAACCGGCGGCGATGCCGTTGGCGGGAACAATGGCGTCGAGAACGGGACGAACAATGGTACGGAACCGGGAATAAATCAGGGGACAGACACGAATACCGGGAATGCGGGTAACACGGGAGACGAATCCCCGACGAATGATACCGGCAATCAGACGGTAACGATCGTACCGGATGGAACGGAAGGCAGCACAACGAAGTTCAAGATTCAAAACCCTGGAACGGGGCCCGTGCAAGTCGTCATTACGGCTAGCGGAAAAAGTTGGGTTGAAGTGCGTAAAGGCAACTCTAAGGGTGAGAAGTTGTTTTATGACAACACCAAAGAAGGCGACGTGTTGACCTATGATATCGGACCTGAAGGGTTATTCGTCAAATCGGGGAATTCCTCTCAAACCGTGATCACGGTCGCCGGACAGACAATCGAGGATGGAAAAACGACGTCAAAGTTCCTATTGAACCTTGACGACGGGACAGGCGGCGGTACCACCGGAAATACCGGAACGGAAGGCGCAGTTACGAATAACGCCGATACGGGCGGAACGAATTCAACCACAGAAGGCAACGAATAAGCGAGGGCGGCAACAAGCCGATCGCTTATTCGCTTAATCAAAGCGCGGTGAGGACCGGTCAGGTCAAACGGCGCTTTTTTGGCTGTATACGGATGGTGGTGGCTGAATTGCTCGACTTTGCGATTTTTTTTACATATAATTTATTTATGATAAGATTGGAAACCGAGAAAGGAATGTGACTTATGGCTTCGGAAAATTCTTTCGACATCGTTTCAAAAATGGACATGCAGGAATTGACCAACGCAATCGATCAAACAGAGCGGGAAATTGCGAACCGCTTCGATTTCAAAGGAAGCAAGAGCGAGCTGAAGCTGGAGAAAGACGAACTGGTGATCGTTTCTGACGATGAATACAAGCTGGGGGCTGTCATCGATATCCTGCAATCGAAGATGATTAAGCGCGGGTTGCCGATCAAGAACCTGGATTACGGCAAAGTGGAACCGGCTTCAATGGGTACCGTGCGTCAGCGGATTAAACTCAAACAAGGGATCGATCAGGAAAATGCCAAGAAAATTAATGTGCTGATCCGCGATTCCAAGCTGAAGGTCAAAAGCCAGATCCAAGGCGATCAAATTCGCGTGACGGGCAAGAGCCGTGACGATTTACAAGAGATCATTCAGATGCTGCGTAAAGCCGATTTATCGGTGGATTTGCAGTTCACCAATTTCAAATAGAGCGCAAGGGTCTCCTGCAGGGAATTTCTAGCTGCGGCAGGCCCTTTTCATATTTTTGACAGCATCGGTCCCTGAATATTATACTTGTAGAGGTTGTTTAATCCTTAAGTTTGACGGGAATTTTGGCTTTCAACGATGGGGGAAATGGTTCATGACAGAAAAGGTAAAAATCGTGACACTCGGCTGCGAGAAAAATTTGGTGGACTCGGAAATCATGTCGGGTCTGATTGAGCAGCGCGGCTATTCCTTGGTGGATAATCGCGAGGATGCAACCGTCATTATCGTCAACACCTGCGGATTTATCGATGCGGCTAAGGAAGAATCGGTAAATACGATTCTCGAGCTTGCTGATCTGAAGGAAAGCGGAAGACTGAAAGCGCTGATCGTTTCCGGGTGTTTGACGCAGCGATATAAGCAAGCTTTAATGGAGGAAATGCCGGAGATCGACGGGATTGTGGGTACGGGGGATTTTCACCAAATCAACCGGATCGTTGACGAAGCGCTTAAGGGCAAGAAGCCGGCGCTGGTCGGCAACCCTGTCTTTAATTATGAGCAAGCGCTGCCGCGCAAGCTGTCTACAGCCCGCTATACGACTTACGTGAAAATCGCTGAGGGCTGCGACAACAACTGTACATTCTGCAGCATTCCGATCATGCGCGGGAAGTTCCGCAGCCGCTCGATGGAATCGATTTTGGAGGAAGTACGGAGCATGGCGGCCCAAGGCGTCAAGGAAATCAGCCTGATTGCGCAGGACTCCACCAATTACGGGACCGATTTGTACGGGGAGTTTAAATTGGCAGAGCTGATGGATCGGGTCACCCAGGTGGAAGGCGTTGAGTGGGTGCGGTTGCATTATGCTTATCCTGGCTTTTTTACAGACGAGCTGATTGAGATGATGGCGACCAACCCGAAAATTTGCAAATACGTGGACATGCCGCTGCAACACAGTGAAGATTCCATTCTGAAACGGATGCGCCGGCCTGGGCGGAATCGCGATATCCGTGAGCTGATTGCTAAGATTCGTGCGCGGATTCCGAACGTTTCCTTGCGTACTTCCTTGATCGTTGGTTTTCCAGGGGAAACGGAGGAAGATTTTGAGCGGTTATGTGAGTTTGTGCGTGAGATCAAGTTCGACCGCCTTGGCGTATTTACCTATTCCAAGGAAGAGGATACGCCGGCATCGCGTTTGCCGGATCAAGTTGATGAAGAGGTAAAAGAATGGCGGGCTAATACGCTGATGGAGATTCAGCGGGAAGTTGCAAACGCCAACAGCAGTAAGTACATTGGTCAGGTTCTGGATGTGCTGATCGAGCGTTATGACGGGCGCAGCGACGTATACGTGGGCCGCTCGCAATACGACGCTCCGGAAATCGATGGCGAGGTATACGTCACGAATTGCCCTGTTGGGCTTGGGGAACTGACCAAAGTGCGGATTACGCATGCTTTTGACTATGATTTATCCGGGGAGGCTGTCCTGTGAATTTGCCCAACCGTATCACATTAGCTCGTATTTTCATGATTCCGGTGATGCTGGTCTTCTTGCTGTTGGATGCCGGATGGCTCGCCTATGAGTTTACGCTTGGCGAGTACTCGCTGCCGGTAAATCAACTGATTGCGGCGGTGCTGTTTATCATCGCTGCCAGTACGGATGGAATCGATGGTTACATCGCCCGTAAATATAATCTGGTCACCAACTTAGGCAAGCTCCTGGATCCGCTCGCGGATAAGCTGCTTGTTGGAACGGTGCTGATCGGTCTTGTGGCCTTGGGCAAATGCGATGCCTGGATTGCAGTCATCATCATCGCCCGGGAGTTTGCGGTGACCGGCTTGCGTGAAGTTGCGCTTCTGGAAGGCTCCGTCATTGCGGCCAGCAAGTGGGGCAAGGCGAAGACGATCACGCAGATCATCGCCATTTCAGCGCTGCTGCTGAACAATTTTCCGTTCGAATGGCTGTCGTTCCCGTTTGATGATATCGCGATATGGCTGGCGGCTATCATCACGTTGTATTCGGGGATCGATTATTTCGTGAAAAATAAGAGCGTGCTTTCTTTTTCCAAAATATAAATGATGTTGATGAGTTAGGCGGAACTGAGAAAAAGGAGGCATGCGAAGATGAAAGCGGAAATTATTGCGGTTGGTACGGAGCTGCTGCTTGGCCAAATCGTAAATACGAATGCGCAGTACTTGTCTCAGGAGTTAGCCGCACTCGGGCTCGACGTTTATTTCCAAACCGTGGTCGGAGATAATATGAATCGGCTGGCGGAAGCGGTGAAGACGGCGTCGGGGCGGGCGGATGTGCTGATCCTTACCGGCGGGCTGGGTCCGACCCAGGACGATCTCACCAAAGAGGCGCTGGCTGAGGTACTCGGTCGGACGCTTTATATCGATCCGGATGCGATGGCGAACATCGAGCGTTTCTTTCAAGACCGGGGGGTCCCGATGACGGAGAACAACCGCCGCCAGGCGCTCGCCATTGAAGGAGGCACGCCGCTTCCGAATGAAACCGGACTGGCTGTGGGCAATGCGATTGAATTGAACGACAAGTTCTATATCGTGTTGCCTGGGCCGCCAAAGGAAATGAAGCCGATGTTCGAGCATCAGGCGAAGCCTTGGATTTTGAAGCATGTGCTGACCAGCGAGATGCCGATTTTTTCGCGGATGTTGAAGTTTGCCGGGATTGGCGAATCTGCATTGGAAACCAAACTGCTTGACCTGATCCAGGCGCAAAGCGATCCTACGGTAGCGCCATATGCGAAGGAAGGCGAGGTCACGATTCGCATTTCCACCAAAGCGGCAAACGAGCAGGAAGCGGCGGTGAAGCTGGATGCGATGGAACGCGAGATTGCCTCGCGGCTGCCGGAGCATTTGTATGCAAACGTGGATGAACCCATTGAGAAGACGATCCTCGATTTGATGGCTTCGCGCGGCCTTACGTTGAGCGCGGCCGAAAGCTGCACCGGCGGGCTGCTCATGGAGATGTTCACCGCGCTGCCCGGCAGTTCAGCCGTGTTTGCGGGCGGGATTGTCTGCTACTCCAATGAGATGAAGGAGAAGCTGCTCAACGTGCCGCATGACCTGCTGGAAGGCGAAGGCGCGCCCGGCGCGGTCAGCGCGGAAACGGCCAAAGTGCTGGCGGAGCAGGTGCGCCTGACCGTAGGCACCGACTTTGGCCTGGCGATCACCGGCGTGGCCGGCCCCGCCCATTCCGAGCGCAAGCCTGTGGGGCTTGTGTATATCGCGATTGCGCGCGAGGGAGCGGACACCGCCGTCTTCGAGCTGAACCTTAAGGGCAACCGCGAGATCATCCGGCTGCGCGCAGTGAAGTCGCTGTTCTACCAGTTGTGGGGGGTATTGCAGGGGAAACAGGGATTTTAGTGCTTTAATGCTCTCGGGGGCTCGTGCTCTTCTGGTCATGTGCTCTCGGTCACGTGCTTTCGCTGCTCTGTGTGCAGTGTTCTGTATGTAGTGCTCCATCTGCGTGTTCGGTAGTTTAGTACTTCGTGGCTTCCTTTCGCGCATTATCCCGATCAATCAGGGATGACGGAAGAAGCGCTTCAGCAATCCGGATGGGTGAATGTTCTTTGTTAAGCAGGCCCTTGTGCTTTGGAAGATTATGACATATAATCAAGGTACGGAAGAACCGTAGCAAACTGATTTAGTTGTGCTGCGGTTCTTTTTTTGTTGTAAGAGAAACCATGGGGAGGGGAGAGTGGGAAGTAATTAAGTGAGTATGTAAGGAAGTAAATAAGGAAGTAAATAAGGAAGTAACAAGTAAATAAGCTAGTTAGCTGGTTAGCAGTAGAAAGTAAGTATCTGGTAATCCGGTAAGCAAACAAACAAGCAAGTAAATAGGAAAATAAGAAAGGTCGGGCTGTCGGTAGGCTCGTTTTGGTGCGTGCGCGTGGTGGGGGCAGAGAATCTGTTCGAAAAATCATATATAATAGTGCTCCGTAAGAGCAAATTTACGTGATATGTATGAAAAATCGAATATAATCCAGCACTATTGAGTCGATACGAGCAAATATATATGAAAAATCGAACATAATCCGCGATTCCAGTTCATTTCGACGAATTATATATGAAAATTCATACATATCAAGTTGTAGCGCAGCATGTGACCGCCAAGTAACGAACTTATGCAAACGCACTATGTAGCGCATGTACCGCGCCATCACCCTGGTAGCACATTTCCAAAAGTACCCGCATCTAGGAGCAGGAGAGGTCTGCCAAGTAACAAACTCAGCGATTCACCGCACAATAGAGCATCTAAGAAGCGCCTCAGTCACACCAACGTTTGTCCAGTTTACGGATTCCCAAGGGCAGCAGGCCTTTGGGGGCCCTCCCTTACGGCAAAAGAGGGATAGGGAGAGGAGAGTCAGCGGTTTGGGAGGTGGAGAAATTTTACGAATGTATGTTCGAAAAAACGCTTGGCAAACATTCCAAAACAAGGTACAATGATATACGAAAGAAGTTACGAGAGGTCCGAAGTATACTGAATTCAGTAACTTTAAGTATTCAATGATTTATATAACATTTAAGGATGTGAGCTGATTGTCAGATCGTAAAGCAGCGCTGGAGATGGCGCTTCGCCAAATAGAAAAGCAATTCGGTAAAGGTTCGATTATGAAGCTTGGAGAATCGACGCATATGCAGGTCGAGATCGTTCCAAGTGGATCGATCGCTCTGGATATCGCCCTTGGTACAGGTGGACTTCCACGCGGACGGATTATTGAAGTATACGGGCCGGAGTCTTCCGGTAAAACGACGGTAGCGCTGCACGCGATCGCTGAAGTTCAGAAGATCGGTGGACAAGCTGCCTTCATCGACGCCGAGCATGCGCTGGATCCTTCCTATGCCAGCAAGCTGGGTGTCAACATCGACGAACTCCTGCTGTCCCAACCGGATACGGGGGAACAAGCATTGGAGATCGCTGAAGCACTCGTGCGCAGCGGCGCAGTGGACATTATCGTCATCGACTCCGTTGCGGCATTGGTACCTAAAGCGGAGATCGAAGGCGAAATGGGGGACTCGCACGTCGGCTTGCAGGCCCGCTTGATGTCTCAAGCGCTGCGGAAGCTGTCGGGGGCAATCAGCAAGTCGAAGACGATTGCGATCTTCATCAACCAGCTGCGTGAGAAAGTCGGCGTCATGTTCGGGAACCCAGAGACGACGCCGGGGGGCCGCGCGCTGAAATTCTATTCGACGATTCGTTTGGATGTACGCCGCGTTGAGACGATCAAGATGGGCAACGACATGGTCGGGAACCGGACGCGGATCAAGGTTGTGAAGAACAAGGTTGCGCCTCCTTTCAAACAGGCCGAAATCGACATTATGTACGGAGAAGGCATTTCCAAGGAAGGCAGCATTATCGATCTCGGGACGGAACTGGATATCGTGGATAAGAGCGGCGCCTGGTATTCGTATGCCGGCGAACGTTTGGGACAAGGCCGCGAGAACGCGAAGCAGTTCTTGAAGGAACATCCGGAGATTGCAAATGCAATTGAGCAGAAGATCCGCGAATCCAGCAATCTGACGACGTCAGTAGCTTCGGCTTCCGCCAGCGAGCTGGAAGCGGAGTTTGCAGAAGAGCAAGCGCTGTTCGCAGATGAATAAGCTTGTTAAGCCGTAACTATCAAGCGCTCTGACCGCGGCAATATGCCGGGTCAGGGCGCTTTTGCAGTACTTAAGGAAGCGGATGGATCGCCTAGGGCATAGACAGGAGGGATAGGACGTGAGTACGTGGGGACAATCGCGCAGGAAGGCTGCGGGAAGAAGAGATGGAGCTAACTCTGGCGAACGGAGAGAGGACGATATCGTAGATATCTCCGACGAGGCGTTCTGGGAGCCGCGGCCGCGGGATACCGGCTGGGATTCGAACCGAGAGGAGACGGAAGGCGAAATCCCTGCCGGATTGGACGCTTTCCCTAAGGACACAGAGCTTGCGATCACGTCCGTGTTGATGCTAAAGCGGCCGAAGCATCGTTATCGGATCTCTTTTGGGGCATATACGCTGGAGGTTCACGAGGACGTGATGATCAAATACCGCATGATTAAAGGTGCGGTATTTACGAAAGCTGAGCTGGAGGAAATCGTAGCAGCAGATGAGCGTCAGCAAGGGTATGCCGACGCGTTGAAGTATTTAAGCTTAAAACCGCGGACAACCTATGAAATTGCACAACGTCTGGGAGAGAAAGGCTGGGGCGAGGAGACGATTCAGGATGTGCTTGCCCGGTTGCAGTCGGAAGGTTACGTCAATGACGCCGCATACGCTCAGGAATGGGCTTCTCAACGCGTGAAGCTGCGCGGAAAAGGGAAGCTGTGGGTCAAGCATGAATTGCGCCAGAAGGGGATTTCCAAGGCGTATATCGAGGAGGCGCTTGGCGAGGTCAGCGAAGAGGACGAGTTTGAGAGCGCCCTGCAGCTGGGCATGAAGAAGTGGCGATCAACCACAGGTGAAATGCTTGACCGAAAACGCAAAACCGGGGCGTTCCTGCAGCGCCGTGGTTTTAGTGGAAGCGTCGTGTCCCGGGTCATGCGCGAACTCGGAAACCGTGAAGAAATGCATGGAATGGATGAATGGGACGAAGAATAACAGGGCGACTGAACTCCTGTCATTTGCTTGACAATATCTTTTCACAAATAATAAAATGAATTTGAGTCCATACCTTGAGGGCCCTTTTTTTCCTTCCAAAATTATGGCTCTGAGGGTATAGGATTTATGTTCTCCAATCAGGCAAAGTGCGTCCGCTAGGCTACTGCGGAAGAGTCATGCTTTTGCAGCATGAAGTGCTGAGCTGAAAGGGCAAGTCATGAATTCTTTGTATGGAATGATGAACCTAAGAAACGAAAAGTAACTACAACTGCAAACATCCCAAGGAATGCCTTGGAGGAAACAACGGGGAGGTGAACAGATGCACACAGTAATCTGGATCGTTCTCGTTGCAGCCGCTTTATTCTTTGGGTTCGTGATCGGGTATTTTATTCGCAAGTCTCTTGCCGAAGCTAAAATTTCCAGTGCAGAGCACGCGGCCAGCCAAATCCTGGAGAATGCTAGGAAGGACGCGGAAGCACTGAAAAAGGAAATGGTTCTGGAAGCTAAGGACGAAGTCCATAAGCTGAGAGCCGAAGCTGATAAAGACATTCGTGAACGTCGGAATGAAATACAACGACAAGAAAGACGATTGTTGCAAAAAGAAGAGTCGCTGGATAAAAAATTAGAATCGCTTGAACGTAAAGAAGAGCAAGTGGTCAGCAAAGAGAAACGGATCGAAGAAACCCAGCAACAAATCGACTTGATCTATAAGAGTCAGGTTCAGGAACTCGAACGGATTTCCAACCTTACCATGGAAGATGCCCGTACGATCATTTTGAACAACGTGGAGCAGGAAGTTCGCCATGAAACGGCGCAGATGATCAAAGATATTGAACAGCAAGCGAAGGAAGAAGCGGATAAGAGATCCCGCGAGATCATTACGCTGGCCATTCAACGCTGCGCAGCTGATCATGTAGCGGAAACAACGGTTTCCGTCGTAACACTGCCAAACGAAGAAATGAAAGGACGGATTATCGGCCGGGAAGGCCGGAATATTCGTGCACTCGAAACGTTGACCGGGATCGATCTCATTATCGACGATACGCCGGAAGCGGTGATCCTGTCGGGCTTTGACCCGATTCGCCGCGAAATCGCCCGGACCGCCTTGGAGAAATTGGTGGCAGACGGACGGATTCATCCGGCCCGAATCGAAGAGATGGTCGAGAAATCCCGGAGAGAAGTGGACGAACGGATTCGCGAATATGGCGAGCAGGCTACGTTCGAGGTGGGCGTACATGCTTTGCACCCGGATTTGATCAAGATCTTGGGACGTCTCAAGTTCCGGACAAGCTACGGCCAAAACGTCCTGAAACACTCGATGGAAGTCGCTTATCTGGCCGGATTAATGGCTGGAGAGCTGGGCGAAGACATCACTCTTGCCAAACGGGCAGGTTTGCTGCACGATATCGGCAAAGCGCTTGATCATGAAGTGGAAGGATCTCATGTCGAAATCGGCGTGGAATTGGCTAAGAAGTATAAAGAACATCCGGTGGTTATCAACAGCATTGCCTCTCACCACGGCGATTGCGAAGCCACCTCAGTCATTGCCATGTTGGTTGGCGCAGCCGATGCATTGTCGGCAGCAAGACCGGGGGCGCGCCGGGAAACGCTCGAAACCTACATTCGTCGGTTGGAGAAGCTTGAGGAAATTTCCGAATCGTTTGAAGGCGTCGAGAAATCGTTTGCCATTCAGGCGGGCCGCGAGGTTCGCGTGATGGTGCAGCCGGATAAGATTGACGACGCGGAAGCATTCCGCTTGGCGCGTGACATTACGAAGACGATTGAAAATGAACTGGATTATCCAGGTCATATCAAAGTAACCGTAATCCGCGAGACGCGGGCGGTTGAATACGCCAAGTAAAGGTTATGCTGAAAAGTGGCCCCTCGCGGGCCGCTTTTTCATTACTTGGATAAGCCTTGAGCTCACATGCTGCAAGGGGTAGTAGTCAGAGGAGGGAACCAGCATTAAAGTTCTGTTTATCGGAGATATCGTTGGAAATACGGGGCGCAAAGCGCTGAAGGCCACGCTGCCTCATTTGAAATCTAAATACAACCCGCATATCATCATCGCTAACGGGGAAAACGCTGCGGCAGGCCGGGGCATTAACGCCAACATCGCCAAAGAGTTTTTCGATCAGGGCATTCACGGTTTAACGATGGGGAATCACACGTGGGACAATAAAGAAATCTTCGACTTCATCGATCAGGAGCCGCGAATGGTCCGGCCGGCCAACTACCCGCCAGGTACGCCAGGATTAGGTTACACCGTGATTAAAGCCAATGGGAAGGAGCTGGCCGTGGTCAATTTGATGGGCCGCACCTTTTTGCCGCCGCTCGACGACCCGTTTCGGGTTGCGGATGAGATCATCGGTCAACTGTCCAAGAAGCACAAGTGTATCCTGGTCGACTTCCATGCCGAGGCCACTTCGGAAAAAATCGCCATGGGCTGGTATCTAGACGGCCGTGCCTCGATCGTAGTGGGGACGCACACCCATGTGCAAAGCAATGACGACACGATCCTGCCGCAGGGGACGGCCTACTTGACCGATGCCGGTATGGTCGGCTCGCGTGAAGGCATCCTGGGCATGGAACGGACGGCGGTGCTGCGCAAGTTCACCACACAGCTTCCTGTCCGGTTCCAAGTCTGCGAAGGGAAGTGGCATTTCCACGCGGTGATCGTCGATGTGGATGAATCCACGGGCAAAGCTCAGAAGATTCAAAAAATCCGTTTACTGGAAGACGAATGGATTATGGATTAGTTAATCGCCAAGAAGTCCGATAAATCAAGGCCTCTCGAAACTTTCTCTTCGGGGAAAAAGAAGGAATATCCCAAATTCTCACGAATATCTTCTAAGTAGTGGAATCCAACGAATATTCCCAGGGAGGTACTAACCATGGAAGTATTAAAGGTTTCAGCAAAATCCAACCCCAACTCCGTTGCCGGTGCGTTGGCTGGCGTCCTTAGAGAACGTGGCGCTGCTGAACTTCAGGCCATTGGGGCGGGTGCTCTTAACCAAGCCATCAAAGCCGTTGCGATCGCCCGGGGATTCGTCGCGCCAAGCGGCGTGGACTTGATTTGCATTCCTGCTTTTACCGACATCGTCATCGATGGTGAGGATCGGACCGCGATTAAACTGATCGTAGAACCGAGATAAGTTTTGGATAGAATGACGCCTGTTTACGTTCCGTAGACAGGCTTTTTTGTTTTTTTTGAGCTAAAATAATGGTAACCGAGGAGGAAAAATCATGAGCCTGCCGATTATCGATTTTCATTGTGATGTGTTAAGCAAATTGCAGTTGGACCCGAAGCTGGACTTTGCCCGTGACCGCCGGTTGGACGTCAATCTTCGCCGATTGGAGGAAGGCGGGGTGAAGCTGCAAACGTTCGCCATATTTCTGTCCAGCGAGTTGGGGCCAGCGAAAATGGAACATATCCTCGGACAAATCGATTTGTTTCGGGAACGGGTTCTCCCGCTAGGCGTGCTCCCTGTGCAGTCTGTCGAGGATTTACATACCCTGGAGCAAGGAGAGGTCATCGGAGGGCTGTTATCGCTGGAAGGAGCGGACGGGCTTGAGGGGAACCTGCAGTATGTCCGTGTTTGTTATGAGAAAGGCGTGCGGTTACTCGGGTTAACCTGGAATTATGCCAACTGGGCCGCTGACGGGGTCATGGAGCCGCGAAACGGCGGATTTACCCCGGCTGGGTTGGAGCTGGTGAAGTTGTGCCATGAGCTCGGCATCATTTTGGATGTCTCGCATTTGTCGGTTAAAGGATTTTGGGAGCTTCAAGAGCTGGCGGAGGCCGCCGGCAAGCCGTTTATCGCTTCCCATTCTAACGCCTATCAGATCTGCCCCCATCCACGAAACCTCCGTGACGACCAGATCCAGGCGATAATTAAGCTCGGCGGGCGAATTGGAGTGACCTTTGTGCCTTGGTTCGTCAAAGAGGGGAAACATGCAACTAGCAAAGATTTGCTGCCGCATATCGAGCGGATCTGTTCATTGGGCGGAGCGAAGCACCTGATGTTCGGATCGGACTTTGACGGGATCGACACCCATTTGACCGATTTCCGGCATACGGGACAGTACGCAAATTGGCAGGAAACTTTGCTGAAGTACTACCCGGAAGAGCTTGTTCGCGGATGGTTGTACGACAATGCAGCCGCATTCCTGCGGGCTTGGTTGCCTTCCCACAAGTAAGCGCTTTAATTCATCCAATTGTGAGAACGAATTGATCGAAAACTACTATATGAAAAAAGGCTAGAAAACGCTTGCTTTTTACCAAGTTGAGACATAAAATTGACATGACTCTGAAACAGAATGTTCACAAACAATAGGCCGGAATGTGACCTCTTGCACGTTAGCATTCTACAACTTTTATTATTATTTTTATTTTTCCATTGCGATACGATTAAAGGGGTGGGCGATCTTGATTAGTCAATTGTCTTGGAAGATCGGTGGACAGCAGGGAGAGGGCGTTGAAAGTACAGACCGGATTTTTTCGACGGCTTTGAACCGGCTGGGATATTATTTGTACGGGTATCGGCATTTCTCCTCCCGTATCAAAGGCGGTCATACGAATAACAAAATCCGGATCAGTACCAAGCCAATTCGTGCGATTTCCGACGACTTGGACATTTTAGTCGCTTTTGACCAAGAAAGTATCGATTTGAATGCACATGAATTGCGTAGCGGCGGGGTTATTGTAGCGGACGCTAAGTTTAACCCGACCGTACCGGAGGGCGTGGATGCCCGTTTGTTCCCGGTGCCGATTACGAGCATTGCCGAAGAGCTTGGAACTTCGCTGATGAAGAACATGGTTGCTTCCGGTGCCTCATGGGCGCTGCTCGGCCTTCCGCTTGAAGTATTTAACAAAGCGGTGGAAGAGGAGTTCGGCCGCAAAGGACCTGCGATTGTTGAGAAAAATATCGAAGCAGTGAAACGGGGCGCGGATTTCGTGCTTGAGCTTGCCGGAGGACCTCTGGAGGAGTTTAAACTCGAGCCGGCGGATGGCAAGCAGAAGCTGTTTATGATCGGCAACGAAGCGATTGGCCTTGGGGCTGTTGCGGCAGGTTGCCGTATCATGAGTGCTTACCCGATTACCCCTGCTTCTGAAATTATGGAATATTTAATCAAAAAATTGCCGAAATTTGGCGGTACAGTGATTCAGACCGAGGATGAGATTGCAGCGATTACGATGGCGATTGGTTCGAGTTATGCAGGCGTTCGTACGATGACTGCATCGGCGGGGCCTGGCTTGTCCCTCATGATGGAAGCGATCGGACTGGCTGGCATGACCGAAACGCCAGTCGTAATCATTGATACACAACGCGGCGGTCCAAGTACAGGCCTGCCGACGAAGCAGGAGCAAAGTGATATCAACGCGCTCATCTATGGTACGCACGGGGAAATTCCGAAGATCGTGATTGCGCCTAGTTCGATTGAAGAGTGCTTCTACGATACGGTAGAGGCGTTCAACCTGGCTGACAAATATCAAGTGCCTGTTATCGTGGCGACGGACCTGCAATTATCCCTTGGGAAGCAGTCCTGCGAAATGCTCGATTTCAACAAAGTTACGATCGATCGCGGTTACCTGGTGAAGGATATTCCAGATCGTGAAGATTCAAGCATGTTCAACCGCTACGCCTTTACGGAAAACGGGATCTCCCCGCGGGTGCTGCCAGGTGAGAAGAACGGCATTCACCATGTGACTGGGGTGGAACACGACGAATCCGGTCGTCCGTCGGAAAGTCCGGTGAACCGGAAGAAAATGATGGATAAGCGGTTGCGGAAGCTGGCCAATCTGGAGGTCACGAATCCGATTCACCTTCAAGCCCCGCATGCTGAACCAGATCTGCTGATCATCGGCATGGGCTCCACGGGGGGTACGATTGATCAAGCCCGCATCCGTCTGTCGGAGGACGGCTTGAAGACGAACCACATGACGGTGCGCTTGCTGCATCCGTTCCCCACGGAGCAAGTACTACCGCAAATTGAGAAGGCGAAGAAAGTGGTTGTCCTAGAGAACAACGCAACAGGCCAGTTGGCTAACCTGATTAAACAAAACGTAGGTTACCACGACAAAATCGTGAATGTCCTGAAATATAACGGCAATCCGTTCCTTCCTTCGGAAGTCTACGAAGAGTGCAAGAAGGCAGCCGGGAAGAAAGCGCAGGAGGAGTTGGTGAAAAATGGCAACGTTTAAAGATTTCCGTAACAACGTTAAACCTAACTGGTGTCCGGGCTGCGGCGATTTCTCCATTCAAGCCGCAATCCAACGCGCTGCAGCGAATGTGGGTCTTGAGCCAGAGCAACTTGCCGTGATTTCCGGGATCGGCTGCTCCGGACGGATCTCCGGATATATCAACGCTTACGGATTGCACGGGATTCACGGCCGTGCGCTGCCGATCGCCCAAGGTGTAAAGCTGGCCAACCGCGACCTGACCGTCATCGCTTCAGGCGGCGACGGCGACGGCTTCGCGATTGGGATGGGGCACACGGTACACGCAATTCGCCGAAACATCAACATCACTTACATTGTCATGGACAACCAAATTTACGGGTTGACCAAAGGGCAAACCTCCCCGCGCAGCGGTGAAGGCTTTAAGACGAAGAGTACGCCGGAAGGCTCGGTAGAATCGACTTTGTCTCCGCTCGAAATCGCTCTGGCGTCCGGTGCCACCTTCGTGGCTCAATCGTTCTCCAGCGATCTGAAGCAGCTGACTTCTTTGATCGAGCAAGGCATCCAGCATGAAGGCTTCTCCTTGATCAACGTGTTTAGCCCGTGCGTCACCTTTAACAAGGTAAATACGTACGATTGGTTCAAAGAGAACATCATCAATCTCGAGACCGTTCCAGATTATGATCCAAGCAACCGGGCGATGGCCATGGCGAAGCTGATGGAGACAAACGGCATGATCACCGGATTGATCTATCAGAACAAAGAGAAGAAATGCTACGAAGATCTGGTTCACGGCTTTAAGAAAGAGCCGCTGGTCCATCAATCGCTGGCACTTTCTGAAAGCGAGTTTGACAATCTTGTTGCAGAATTCAAATAATCAGGTGAAAGGTGTCCATTTCTGGTGGACGCCTTTTCCTTTTTTTCGCCATTAGGTGTATAATGAGTAGCGATGTGAATCGTCATCGATATAGAGAATATACGAGGAGTGTTTGTAGACATGAGCAAAACTGTACCTGTCGGCGTATCCGCGCGTCATATCCATTTGACGCAGGAGCACATTGAAATTTTGTTTGGACAAGGCTATCAATTAACGGAATTCAAACCGCTGTCCCAACCGGGACAATTTGCTGCGAACGAACAAGTGGCAGTCATCGGACCAAAAGGACAGTTCGATAAAGTTCGCATTTTGGGTCCAGCCCGTCCGGCGTCCCAACTGGAAATTTCCCGTACGGATTCCTTTGCGCTTGGGGTTAAAGCTCCGGTGCGCGAATCGGGCAACATTGAAGGCACGCCTGGCATCAAGGTGAAAGGCCCTGCCGGCGAAATCGAATTGGAGCAAGGCGTGATCGTCGCTGCTCGCCATATTCACTTCCATACTTCCGATGCTGAGAAATGGGGCATTAAAGACAAGCAACTGCTGAAAGTTCGTTTGAGCGGAGAACGTGGTTTGGTGTTGGAGAACGTCATTGCGCGCGTATCTGACAACTTTGCCCTCGATATGCATATCGATACGGACGAAGCGAACGCTGCCGGTGCGAAAACAGGCGACACGGCAGAAATCATCGACTAATCGGTTACACTTGAAAAAAAAGCAAAGGGCTTGCCCAGCGGCTGTAAATGCCGTGGGGCAAGCCCTTTTTGGTGTGAACAGCTTAAGCTTCGATGGACACCGCGTGGGCGATGCAGGGGATGCTTTCGCCTTGCTGGTAGGAGAGCGGAGAGAGCAACGCCCCGGTGGCCACGACGAGGATTCGTTTTAATTCCCCGCGTTTCATCCGGTTCAGCAGATGACCGTAGGTGACGACGGCGGAGCAGGCGCATCCGCTGGCGCCGGCTTGAACTTGTTGCTTCTCGTAGTCGTAAATCATCATGCCGCAGTCCATGTAGGTCGTCTGCTTGATGGGGAAATTGTGCCGGACGAACAAATCGTTCGCGATGGCATATCCGACTTTGGACAAGTCCCCGGTGACGATCAGGTCATAGTAAGACGGCTCGATCTCTAAGTCGCGGAAGTGGGCCTGGATCGTATCGACGGCTGCCGGTGCCATCGCAGCGCCCATATTAAATGGGTCGGTGATGCCCATGTCGATGACTTTGCCCATGGTAGCTGACGTCACCGAAGGACCGTCCCCTTCAGGGGATAACACGACAGAGCCTGACCCGGTGACCGTAAACTGGGCGGTAGGCGGCTTCTGCGATCCGTATTCCGTCGGGTAGCGGAATTGCTTCTCCACACTGGCGTTATGACTGCAGGTTCCGGCTATGGCATATTTCGCGCCTCCCGAATTGACAACGTAGGCGGCCATCGCCAGCGTCTGCATCGAGGTCGAGCAGGCGCCAAACATGCCGATATACGGAATGCTTAACGTCCGTGCGGCGAAGCTGTTGCTGATGATCTGATTCATCAAATCGCCGCCGAAATAGAACTGAATCTGTTCCTTGGTTAACCCAGCATGTTTAATCGCCAGCTGCGCTGACTCTTCGAGCAGCGTCTTTTCGGCTTTTTCCCAGCTGTCTTGGCCGATATAGAGGTCGGCATGGATAATATCAAAATCTTCAGCGAGCGGTCCTTGGCCTTCAAAGGGACCCACAACGGTAGCGGTGCTAATGATTTTGGGTTTATTTTCAAATACCCAGCTTTGATGGCCTTTCAGCATCTCAGTGCCCACCTCCGGCATACCCCGGGATAAACACCGCGTAAATCACCCCGATGATAAAAGCGGCCACCGTTCCAAACACAATGACGGGTCCGGCTAATTGGAACATTCCTGCGCTCACACCCAGCACCAGGCCTTCCGGCCGGTGCTCGATCGCCGTCGAGGCCATCGAGTTGGCAAAGCCGGTGACGGGGACGGCGGTGCCTGCCCCGGACCACTGTGCAATTTTGTCATAGACGCCAAAGCTCGTGAGCAGCACGGACAAGATGACAAGAATAGCGACCGTCGGGTTGGCGGCTTCTTTTTCGCTCATATGAGCAAAATGGATAAAGGCCTGTCGGATACATTCTCCAAGCAGGCATATCAATCCGCCGACCAAAAAGGCTCTCAGACAATTGACAGCCACCGGGCGCTTTGGTTCATGGGCATTTGCCAGCCGCTGATACTGCTGCTGCGTAGGAGTCAACTGCTTGTTTTTTTTCTTGGCCATGCTCCCATCCTCCTATTGGATTAATAACGGTTTGACTTGATCGATGACCTTCTGCAGCTTCACCGAACAATCGCCGTACAGTTTCTTGGCTTCTTCCTCGTCCGTCGAGAGAGCGAACATCTCCAGATCGGCTTCGCACTTCTTCAACTGGGCCAGCAAGACGGGTTTTTCTTGAGGCTGCGGCACGGTGATCTGGTCGTCGTACAAATCGACATAAAGCTGGCCGTACGCATCAACCTGCCCTAAATTGACGTTATCCAGGGAAACGCCCAGCTTCTCAAGCTCGGTATTCAGCCACTTCCGGTTGAGTCCCAGTGTAGCGAGCGGCTCGTCCATAATTTTCCCGTCGATAATGACGGTTTGCGGCTCCGGCTGGGGAGCAACCTTGATCCCCAAGTGAGCCGGCGTAATCGGCTGATATTCGTTCTTCAGCATCGCGTTGATTTGTCCATCGGGCTCCATGACCGCAAACTCGACTTCGGCCACTTTGAAAATGCTTTTCTTCCGCAGCTGCTCCATGAGCTCTTCGTTGGTCAGCTTTTCCTTCTTCAGATTCTCCTCCAGAATCTTGCCATCCTTGATCAGCACGGTACTGCTGCTGTCGATCATATCCCGTGCTTTCTTGCTTTTGAGCTGCAAAAATTCGATGCCAAGCGATACGAGAAACCAGACGGTAACGGCAATTAGCCCGAGATACCAGTCTGTATTAATATCCAGGGAGATGTAGGCGGTAATACTCCCAATCGTAATCCCGGTGATGTATTCAAAGAAGGAAAGCTGTGAAATTTGCCTCTTTCCGAGCAGCCGGGTGAGCACAAATAACACGACGACGGCCACCAACGTTCGGACGATAACTTCCAACCACATTGGCATGGGGAATACTCCTTTCGTAGACAATCCAAGGCGAGATATCCCAATTATGCGCGGGGATGCGTAAATTTACTAAGGTAATATGTGGAAGGGGAACAGGGCGTATGAATCAATTTCGAGCAGGTGAAATTATGCATTGTTCATAAGCAACATGCCAAAACAAAGGTGGTGAAATTGTGACAGTAGCATCTCAAGTCAAAACGGCCTTAGCTTCGTTAAAAAGCGCGCAAGCGAGCCTGGAGCAATTCGCGTTAAGCACGCAAAACCAGCAAGCGAAGGATCTGTTTACGCAATGCGCGCAACAAACGCAGCAAATCGTAACGCAAGTGGAAAGCCGCGTAGCGCAGCTGGAGAGCGAAGAACCTCAATACAAGGGATTCTAACTGTGATTAGAAAGGACCCGTTCATTCGAACGGGTCTATTTGCGTTTCCACGTATACGGCGTTTATCTGGATATCGAAGCCTGGCCATGTTATAATTTAGTGTAATGCATTTTTATGAATGATAACGATGCCCATATGGAACGAAGATAGATCAGGTAAAGGAGTGAACGGGCACATGGCTAAGGAAACGAAAGATTACGCCAAATACTTTGACTTCTCGGACGCCCGGGTCATTTCGGAGGATGAGCGAGGGAAGAAAATCCGAATCCGTGGCCGGGATATTCAAATTTTGTCCGAGCCGAACCAACGCAAAGAGAAACAACGCGGGAAAGAAGACGTGAAGGTGCTGTATGAAAATGCCGTTCCCGAAGAACTGAAGGGGATTGGCGTTGGCAAGCATTATATCGTCTATACGTTTGGCTGCCAGATGAACGAGCATGACACCGAAACGATCAAAGGTTTGCTGGAGCAGATGGGCTACCGTGCGACCGAGGACCGCAAAGTGGCGGACATTATCTTGCTGAATACTTGCGCGATTCGGGAGAACGCAGAGGATAAGGTGTTTGGTGAGCTGGGTCACCTGAAGAGTCTCAAGACGGAGAAGCCGGATCTGCTGCTGGGCGTTTGCGGCTGTATGTCGCAGGAGGAAGGTGTCGTGAAGCGGATCCTGCAGAAGCACAGTTTTGTGGATATGATCTTCGGGACGCACAACATTCACCGTTTGCCATATCTCATTCAAGAAGCTTTGTTCAGCAAAGAGATGGTGGTTGAGGTCTGGTCCAAGGAAGGCGACATCATCGAGAACCTGCCGAAGAAGCGCGAAGGCATGCGGGCATGGGTGAACATCATGTACGGGTGCGACAAGTTCTGTACGTATTGCATCGTGCCGTTTACGCGGGGCAAGGAGCGCAGCCGCCGTCCGGAGGACGTCATTGCCGAAGTTCGTGAGCTGGCGCGTCAGGGCTATAAAGAGATTACGCTGCTGGGGCAAAATGTCAACGCCTACGGTAAGGACTTTACCGATATCAACTATACGTTTGCGAATCTGATGGACGATATCCGTCAAATCGATATTCCGCGCGTTCGGTTTACGACATCGCATCCACGCGATTTTGACGATGCGCTGATCGATGTTCTGGCCAAAGGCGGAAATCTGGTGGAGCACATTCATCTGCCAGTTCAATCGGGCAGCAGCGAAGTGCTGAAGAAGATGAGCCGCAAATATACCCGTGAACATTACCTTGAACTGGTGCGTAAAATCAAGGCGAAAATTCCAAACGTCGTCCTCACCACGGACATTATCGTTGGATTCCCGGGTGAAACCGAGGAGCAGTTCGAGGAAACGCTGTCCCTCGTACGCGAGGTAGGGTACGATTCGGCGTATACATTTATCTACTCGCCACGGGAAGGCACGCCGGCTGCCGTCATGGAAGACAACGTCCCGATGGAAGTGAAGAAAGCGCGGCTGACGAAGTTAAACGATACCATTAACGAATTCAGCCGCAACAGTAACGAAGCGTTGCGCGGACAGATCGTTGAGGTGCTGGTCGAAGGCCAGAGCAAAAACAACGCCCATATGTTATCCGGACGTACACGCACCAACAAGCTTGTCCATTTTGAGGGCGGAACGGAATTGATCGGAACGTTTGTCCAGGTGGAGATTACCGATCCGATGACTTGGTACATCAAAGGCAAGCTCGTAGAGCAAACCGCCAAATTGGCGTAATGCAGGGGAGGTTATTGACAGTGGAACAGCACAAAGATCAAACCGATTGCGGAATTCCGAAGTATGATTCGCGGGACCTGGTCATCCGCGAGGATATTATGAAGAAGGCCAAAGAGCTGGCTGAACTGATCGGTACCAGTGAAGAGGTTCAGCAATTTCAGAAGGCGGAGAAGCTGATCCAGAAGCATGACCGCGTGCAGGCGTTGATCAGTGCAATTAAGAAGAAACAGAAGGAAATCGTCGCATTTGAAACGTTCCAGAACCAAGCTATGGTGCAGAAGATCGAACGTGAAATCGAGGAGCTGCAGGACGAACTCGATCAGATTCCGCTCGTTACGGAGTTCCAGCAGAGCCAAAGCGATATCAATTATCTGCTCCAGCTCGTCGTTTCTGTCATCCGCGATACGGTAGCCAGCAAAGTGAACGTCGAGTCGGGCAGCGAGCCGGCTGTTTCATCCGGATACGGAGAGTAATGCGAGGCAGTTGGTGCGGAGGCAACCCCTCCGCTTTTTTTCATCTTGTCTGTAATGATTGAAGCAACGTCGCATCGGAATACTATAATATAAAGAGAAGCAAGGATAGGGGGGACACCGAGATGGATGATTGGAGCGAAGAAGTGCTGCGGCGGGATGAGCAATCGTTCTGGGGTCTGCTGGGACTGCGCCTCATTTCTGCCGACAAATCCCTGGTAAAGTTGGGACTTACAGCGGGGGCTTCCCACCTCAATTCCATGGGCATCGTCCATGGGGGCGTGCTGTCGTCCATGATGGATCAAGCGATGGGCACGCTGGTAGCAACGATTAAAGGGAAGCTTGGGGTAACCACCCATTTGAATGTCAATTTTCTCAGCCCCATGCGAACAGGGGAACTGGTGGTGTCGGCGATGCCAATCCATGAGACCCATCGGACGATGACGCTCCGCTCCGAGGTTCGTAACGAAGAAGGAACCCTCGGATGCATATCGACGGCAACGTTCCGCTTGCCGAAGTGAGCAGGGGGCCGTCTTTCGGGTTAGATCGCTTGAATTCGTAAGTGCCGGACTTCAATCGGCCGGCGTTATCCTAGACGATGTGGTGATACGTGATGAACGAAGAACAAAAGCAGGTAGTTAATGAGGTTAAAAAATATCGCACGCCGGACGGAATCCCGGCCGACATCGTCATGTTTACGTTGACGAGGCAGGAACGAAAAGCATCGACCAAATCGCTGCCGCGCTTTGATCTGAAGGTCATGCTGATCCGTCGGCGGAGCTGGCCGTTCGCCGGGGCCTGGGCATTGCCGGGCGGTTTCTCGCAGGAGGATGAATCGCTGTACGAAACCGCGCGTCGCGAGCTGAAGGAAGAAACCGGTGTCGACGGCTCACATCTTGAATATTTGGGGGTCTACAGCAAGCCGGGGCGGGACCCGCGCGGCTGGATTATCTCCCACGCTTTTTTCGCGTTAGTAGAGGAATGGGTGCTGGAGAAACGGCAATCGGCGGATGATGCCCAAGAGGTTGGTCTGTTTACCGTTCGAGAAGCCTTAGAGGATCTGCAGCTCGCTTTCGACCACCGCGAGATTTTGCAAGACGCTTATAAACGGATTCAGCAGCAGATGCTGCATACGACGATTGCGAAGCAATTTTTGCCGCCGCATTTCACTCTCGGCGAATTGTATCAGGTGATTCAAACGGTCGTTCCAGACTTTGAAGAGCTAAATTTTATCCGCAAAATTACATCGACGCGCAGTCGTCAGGGGATACTGGAAGAAGTGCGTGACGAGAATGGCAAGCCGATGTTGTCTAACCAATATTCGCAACGGCCGGCTCAATTGTACCGGTTTACTGGTTACACCCCGCGGCTTTCGATTTACACTTAAGATATTTTACATAATGAAATATTAGTTGCGGCAAATGGAATGCGTGAAGGGAGAGTGAAATCATGAAAGCTCTGATCGTCATCGATTATACGAAGGATTTCGTGGACGGTAACCTTCCGGTGGGCCAGCCAGCCATCGATATTGAACCGGCGATTTGCCGGATAACGGAATCCTTTGTGGCGCAAGGGGATTTTGTCGTGATGGCCGTAGATCTGCACGAGCGGGAAGACCACCTGCATCCGGAAACGAAGCTGTTTCCTCCCCACAATCTGAGGGATACGGAAGGCCGTGCGTTGTACGGGCGGTTGTCTGAGGTTTATACGAAGAACCAGGACCGCATCTATTGGATGGATAAGACGAGATACAGCGCGTTTTGTGGAACGGACCTGGAGCTGAAGCTCCGGGAACGCGGTATTACGGAGGTGCATCTGATCGGCGTGTGCACGGATATTTGCGTGCTGCATACGGCGGTGGAGGCTTATAACAAGGGATTTGCAATTACAGTATACGAAGATGCGGTAGCCAGCTTTAACCCGGAGGGACATACCTGGGCGCTGGGGCATTTCCGCACCAGTTTAGGAGCAAACGTAACGAACAGCCAGAGAGGATGAACAGGCGATGCCAACCACGGGTTTAGCACTGCATACCGATAAATATCAGATCAACATGATCTATGCGCATTGGATGAACGGAACGCATTTGCGGAGGACCGTATTTGAGGCCTACTTCCGCAAGCTGCCGTTTGGCAACGGGTATGCGGTGTTTGCAGGCTTGGAGCGGATCGTGGACTATATCCGGCAGCTGCGGTTTACGGACGAGGATTTAGCGTATTTGGACAAACAAGAAGAGAACTATAAGCCGGAATTTCTGGAATTGCTGCGTAACTTTGAATTTAAAGGCACGCTGCTGTCGATGGCCGAAGGGGCGCTTTGCTTCCCGAACGAGCCGTTGATCCGCGTTGAAGGCACAATTATGGAAACACAGCTGATTGAGACGGCGTTGCTAAACTTTATGAATTTCCAGACCTTGATCGCCACCAAAGCTTCACGGGTGAAACGGGTCGCCGAGAACGACGTGCTGCTGGAGTTCGGCACCCGCCGGGCACAAGAAGCAGATGCGGCCATCTGGGGGGCTCGGGCTGCTTATTTGGCCGGGTTTGATGGGACGTCCAACTTGCTCGCTGGTGAGATCTTTGGCATTCCGACCCGAGGAACGCATGCCCACTCGTGGGTGCAAATCTTCGACTCGGAGCAGGAAGCGTTTGAGTTGTATGCCAAAGCGCTGCCGGATCAGGTTTCCCTGCTGGTCGATACGTATGATACGCTCAAAAGCGGCGTTCCGCATGCGATCCGCACCGGCAAAATGCTGGAAGCCGCAGGCAAGCGGCTGGCTAGCATCCGCTTGGACAGCGGCGATTTAGCTTATCTGTCGATTCAAGCCCGCAAAATGTTGGACGACGCTGGCTTACCTTATGTCAAAATCGTCGCGTCAAACGACTTGGACGAGAATACGATTTTTAACCTGAAGGCACAAGGTGCGAAGATCGATATTTGGGGCGTAGGGACTCAGTTGATTACAGCAGCGGACCAACCGGCTCTCGGAGGCGTCTACAAGCTGGTTGAACGGGAGAAGGACGGTCAGATGGTGCCCACGATCAAGATCTCCGGTAATCCGGAAAAAGTCACAACCCCCGGCAGAAAAGACGTATTGCGCATTGTCAGCAAAGACAGCGGCAAAGCGATTGCCGATTACATCTGTTTTCCGCATGAACAGCAAGCGCGGACGGGCGGCAAACTCCGATTGTTTGATCCGGTACATCCTTATATCAAAAAGTCAGTCAAAAACTATGAAGCGGTGTCCATGCTGCAGCCGATCTTTGTGGATGGTCAGCTCGTGTACAAGCTGCCAACGCTGGATGAAATTCGTGAGTACCACCGCGAGCAGTTAAATTTATTCTGGCCAGAATATCTCCGCAAGCTGAACCCGGAAATTTACCGCATCAGCTTAAGCCAAGAAGCCTGGGAGTTAAAGCAAAAGATGATCGAAGAATATATGGGGCAGCATGAGGATTAACTTCTTCTAACCCCCTTAAGACAGAAAGATCGCTTCTCGCCAATCGGCGGCGAAGCGGTCTTCATTTGCGTTGGAAATTATTTCTCGGGAAAGCGCAAAAAGCGCTATAAATCGGCGAATAGAAGGCTGATTTCGACAAGTTAACGACACGACTCATATTTCGCGAAGTAGTGATCAAACAAAATATCGATTTGCCGCTCAACGATTTCTTTGCCCGGACGGTTCTCCAGTTGCTTAATCTGCCTTGCCAAGACGAGCGGGAAGAGGACGGCTGCATTGATTTGCATCATCATAATAAAAAGAATATCCGGATTGGTCTCGCCGGTAATCTCCTCCAGCACGCCAGTAATCTTGCTGAATCCGGTCGTTTTCATAAAACCGGTGAAGTCCTGCCGGGATTCAAAAGTAATTCGTCCTTTGCCTAAGACTTCATGCAACAAACCGGGGTATTGCAGTACTGAATCCACGTATTGGAGAAGAAATGCCTTTAATCGATCTTTAGGGGGTAGCGAAGTATCGTCCAAGACGGAGAAATTCTCCTGAAACGTTGTCAGCAGCAGTTTCAGCGCTTCGTTAATCAAGTTGTCCTTCGAGCCAAAGTAGTAATTCACTAGAGCTAAATTGACATTGGCCGCAGCCGTGATCTTGCGCAAGGTGACTTGATCGGCCCCTTCGGTTTTAATGAGCTCCAACGTAGCCTGTAGAATATTCTGTTTGGTTGTCGGCCCCTCGGCGCAATTGCTCATAGTTTCGCTCCTTTATGCCATCCAATCTACTGCCCGTATAGAAACTACCATAATACGCTCTCACTCCAGGTGTCAAGAATAAGGCGCAGCGGGGAAGGAAGAGCGAACCAGATCTTGCAGAAGCCACCGATGACAAATGCCTTGACAAAACGGCGGCATCCATTTAAATTTGTTTTAAACATTGTTTTAAACGGTGTTTAAATTTAGAAAGAAAGCTGAGTGAGAGGATGCCGAATACTGTGGAGAGTTCGATCGAAAGCAAAGAATTTTCCATCCGGTCGATTATCGCACCGCTGATGGCGGTCATCGTTGGGATGATTATGGTCATTTTGGACAGCACGGTGGTTAACGTGGCCGTACCTAAGCTGGTCGACTTCTTCGCAACCGATTTAAAGACGGTGCAATGGACGATCACAGGGTATACGCTGGCTTTATCTGCCGTCATTCCGCTAGCGGGATGGATGACCGATAAATTTGGGGAGAAACGCATTTTCTTGATGACGATCGCGTTGTTTACGATTGGTTCGGTGTTGTGTGCCGTAGCGCAGACGCCGGAGCAGTTGATCATCTATCGCATCATTCAAGGTCTGGGCGGCGGGATGGTATCGCCGATCGGGTTTGCGATGGTGTTTAAGCTGGCACCACCTGAGAAGCGCGGAGCCGTGATGGGGGCGCTGGGTGTACCTATGTTGCTGGCGCCTGCGCTAGGTCCGGTACTATCCGGTTGGCTGGTGGAGAACGTCAGCTGGCACTGGATTTTTCTGATCAATCTGCCAATTGGGATTGTGGCGTTTCTGATCGGGCTGCGGTTCTTGCCGAAGTCCAGTCGACGGGAGGCGCCACAGTTGGATAAGCTGGGGATGATCCTGGCTCCGATCGCTTTTGCGATGCTGACCTACGGCGTGAGTGAAGGGGGAACCAGCTGGACCTCAGCGACGACAATTACGGGTCTTAGCGTAGGAGGACTTGCCTTACTTCTGTACATCTTCGTTGAAATAAGACATCAACAACCGCTGCTTGAGCTGCGTGTGTTCCGTTCGTCTCATTTCACCCGGGGGATCATCTTGGTCTGGATTGCCCAAGCGGCGTTGTTTGGTTCGATGATTCTGACTCCGTTATACCTGCAGCAAGTCAGAGGCTACAACGCGTTGGAAACCGGGATTTACTTGCTGCCTCAAGCATTGATGTCGGCGTTCTTCATGCCGATCAGCGGGCGCTTGTTTGACCGGGTTGGTGCGCGGCCGCTGGCCTTTATCGGCCTTGGTATCGTATCGACGGCCTTGTTCCTGCTGTCTCGAATTACAGCGGAAACGCCGCTGGCGATGGTGTTGGTGCCGCTTGGTTTGCTCGGCGGCGGGATGGGTCTGACGATGATGCCGCTGAACACGCATATTCTAAACTCCGCGCCGCGCCATTTGGTGGCTCGGGTTACCCCGCTAATGACGGCGGCGCAGCAAGTTATCGTCTCCTTCGCGGTAGCCGGCTTAACCGGCTATCTGACTTCCCAAATCAGCAGCCATATGAAGGAGGCAGCACAAGGCGGAAATCCGCTGGAGGCGGCCGCATCCGGATTTGGGGATACCTATTTCCTGGCTTCGTGCATTGCCGCTGCTGGCTTCCTGCTGACTTTATTCTTATCTAAGCCAAAGAAGCAAACCGAAGCAGGCAAGAATTCAGCAGCCGAAGGAACGCAACCAGACCCAAGTCTGATGGCGGGGCATTAATATATTGAAGCAAACATGCGAAAAAGCACTCTTTCTTTTTGGAAAGGGTGCTTTTGTCGTTCTCCCCGAAGGTTAACTCGTAACCATCGCGCCGCCGTTGACATGGATCGTTTGCCCGGTCACATAGCTGGAATCGTCGGAAGCCAGGAATACGAAGACCGGTGCCAATTCAAACGGCTGCCCGGCTCGCTTCATCGGAGTTTCAAGGCCAAACGTAGACACGTATTCCGCAGAATAGCTGGATGGAATCAACGGGGTCCAGATCGGTCCCGGCGCCACGGCATTGACACGAATGCCTCGATGAACGAGCGACAGCGCCAGGGAGCGGGTAAAGGAAACGACAGCGCCTTTGGTAGAGGAATAATCAATCAGCAGCGGAGCGCCGGCGTATGCGGTGATCGAGGCGGTGCTAATAATGGTACTACCGGGTCGCAAATAGGGAAGCGCGGCCTTGGTCAAGTAGAAATGAGGGAAGATGTTGGTGGCAAAGGTTTGGTACAGCTGTTCGGTCGAAATCGCTTCGATCCCTTGCTGCTGAGGAAATTGAACCGCCTGATTGATCACCAGGATATCGACTTTCCCCAAATGATGCAGGGTATGATGAATCACTGCATGGCAGAAAGCCTCTTGGCGCAAGTCGCCGGGAATGAGCAGGCACCGTCGTCCCAGTTCCTCAACGCGCCGTTTGGTTGCCTGGGCATCTTCGTGCTCATCCAGATAAACGATGGCTAAGTCTGCGCCTTCTTTGGCAAAAGCAATCGCCGTAGCCCTCCCGATGCCGCTGTCACCGCCGGTCAGAATTGCGACCTTATCCTTCAACTTGCCGCTGCCGACGTAAGCGGGGTTTTCGGAGATCGGGGGCGGAACCATCAGGGTTTCTAAGCCGGGTTGTCTTGGTTGATGTTGCGGCGGGAAGGTAATTGGTTGTTCTTGGCAGACCGTTTTCGAGCTGTAATAAGGGTACTTGGGTATCATCCTTTGAGGTTCCTCCTGAAGTTGTTTTACCGCTATCCTATTCATTCCTGGGCGGGGTGGTGTATCCGCCTAGACAAGAATGTCTATATGACATTTGTTACATAAGTCACATCGCATCTATGATAAATTTTAAAATTAAGAAAGATATCGTTTGATGTCATGTTTAGCACTTATTTACGTCGTGAAGAGCTCGCATTTGCGAAGAAGGGAGTCAAGCGCGTGGTACAATTACCGAAATTAAACGAGCTGGGATTTTTTGAAATCCGTTTGGAATCCATTGGTGGGCTGGGTGCGAACTTGGCAGGGAAAATGCTGGCCGAAGCCGGGGTTGAGGGAGCCGGATTGAATGGGGTCAGCTTTTCTTCTTATGGCTCGGAGAAAAAAGGATCCCCGGTCAAGGCGCATATCCGCTTCTGCGATCTGAGTACGCCGATTCGCGATACGTCGCCAGTAGAACGCCCGCATATTGTGGGGATCTTTCATGAGGCGCTCGCCAAGACAGTGAACGTGATCAGCGGCATTTACGAGGACAGCACCGTATTGGTGAATTCGCGCAAAACTCCGCAGGAGCTTAAGGAGAAAATGAAGCTGATCGGCGGCACGATCGCGGTGATCGATGCCACCGGCATTGCGCTCGAAGAGAAAAACCGGGTGAACATGGCGATGTTGGGTGCCTTATTCCGGTTGTGCCCATTCCTCGATCCTGAAACGATGAAAGACGTCATCCGCAAATCGCTGGAGAAGAAATATCCGCAAACCGTAGCCCCAGCTATTGCGACGTTCGAACGGGGTTATCATGAAGTTGTCTTTGAAACGTTTGCTTTGCCGGAAGGTGTAAGCATGCCGGCCTTCGTTCGTGCTGATACGCCGGTGCTTGGTTATGAAACACAGCCGATCGGCGGGTTGATTATCAATCCGGGCAACAGCATCCTGAAGGACCTTAGTATTTCCCGTTCTGGGATGATGCCGCATTTCAAGGAAGAGTCTTGTATTCACTGCGCCCAATGCGACAACGTCTGCCCGGATAATTGCTTCGTATGGGAGGAACGCCCCGATAAGAAGGGCCGACCGCAAATGTTCCTAAAAGGCATCGACTATCAATATTGTAAAGGTTGTTTAAAATGTATCCACGCATGTCCAACGGACGCCTTGTCCGGGGAGCGGGAGGAAGAAGGGTATGCGGAGGCGCATCGCGTACCGCATCTGTTTGATTTGGCGATACGCTAATACGCAGGAAAGGTGGTATGTTCATCATGGCGATCGATTTGGAGAAAGAACGCCGCTCCGGCACGGTTGAGCAGCGCGTGGTTTATGAGTCAGGAAATGAAATGGCAGCTTATGCGGCCAGCCAGATCAATTATCATATTATGGGGTACTTTCCGATTTCCCCTTCCACCGAGGTAGCGCAATTTCTCGATTTGATGAAAGCAAACGGACAGCATGACATCAAGCTGATTCCATCGGACGGCGAACATAGCTCGGCCGGTATCTGCTACGGCGCTTCAACCGCCGGCGGTCGGGTATTTAACGCGACCAGTGCTCAAGGTTACTTGTACATGCTGGAGCAAATGCCGGTGCAGTCCGGCACGCGTTTCCCTATGGTCATGAACTTGGTTTGTCGTTCCATTTCCGGACCGCTGGATATTCACGGCGACCATTCGGACCTTTATTTTGCGCTAAACACCGGTTGGCCGATCCTGATGTGCCGAGATCCGCAAGCGGTATACGATATGAACCTGATCGCGATCAAGCTGGCTGAGGATCCGGAGGTAAGGCTGCCGGTGCTTGTCGCGTCCGACGGATACTTTACGTCCCACCAAAAGCGGCGCGTGCATACCTTCGCAAACCGTGAGGACGTTTTGAAATTCGTTGGTGAACGCCCGCCGGGCGGCTTCCCGCATACGCTGGATCGCAACAACCCGATTACCGTCGGGCCGTACATGAACGAGCCGGATTACATCAATAACTGCTATCAGCAGTCCGTAGCGATGTATAACGCGGAACGCGTCTTTGAACGGATTGCCGGCGAATATGCGGAATTGACCGGACGCGAGTACAAAATGCTGGATCTGTACCGGATGGAAGACGCAGAGGTGGCGGTTTTCCTCATGAACTCGGCATCTGAAATTATTAAAGACGTCGTGGATGATTTGCGCCGCCAAGGCATCAAAGCCGGCTCGATCGCACCAAATATGATTCGGCCCTTCCCGCAAAGACAAATTGCCGAAGCGCTGAAGAACGTGAAAGCGATCACGGTCGGCGACCGCGGTGATTCCTATGGCGCTTATGGCGGTAATATGGTTAATGAGATTAAAGCTGCGCTGTTCACGCATGGAAATCATACAACGAAGGTCATCAGCCGGATATACGGTCTGGGGGGCAAGGAGTTTTATGCCGAGGACGGGCATCACTTCTTCCAATTGGCGATCGAAGCGGCGAAAACAGGCCGGGTAGAAGTGCCGTTTGATTACTATGGACATACCCCGGGGGATCCGGAGAAAGCGCCTAAGCGGGTGCTGAATCCGCTGAAGTTTGAGGACCTGAAGACCGGCCTGATCACGGTCACGAAGAATGAAGAAACCGGCAAGCTTGGCGTGCGCATTCCGCCGCTTCGCGCATTAACGAAGAAGCCAAAGCGGATTGCACCGGGGCATGGGGCCTGTCCGGGCTGCGGGATTTTCTCCGGTCTAGAGCTGTTCTTTAAAGGGATCGAAGGCGACATCGTGGCCCTGTTCCATACGGGCTGCGCGATGGTCGTCACGACTGGGTATCCGTATTCGTCCCATAAAGCGACGTACATCCATAACCTGTTCCAGAACGGAGCGGCCACTTTGTCCGGTGTCGTCGAAATGTTCTGGGAAAGAAAACGCCGCGGTGAGCTCGACGAGCTTGGCCTGAAGGACGATTTTACGTTCGTGATGGTTACCGGCGACGGAGGCATGGACATCGGCATGGGGCCGGCGATCGGAGCGGCGCTGCGCGGTCATAAAATGATCATCATCGAGTATGATAACGAAGGATATATGAATACCGGGGCACAGCTGTCGTATTCGACCCCGCTTGGCCACCGTACCTCTACGTCGAACATCGGCAAAGCGCAGCAAGGCAAAACGTTCCAGCACAAAGACACGCCGCAAATCATGGCGGCCACCAACATTCCTTACGTGTTTACCGGCAGCGAGGCTTACCCGCAGGATTTGGTGAAGAAAGCAGCCAAAGCCCAATGGTACGCGCAAAATGAAGGACTGGTTTATGGTAAAATATTAACAGCCTGCCCGCTCAACTGGATTTCGCCGGACGATCAGGGCACGAATATCATCGACGCTGCCGTTAACTCCTGCTTCTTCCCGCTGTACGAGGTGGAGCATGGTCAAACCACAATCACGTACAATCCGGAGGAGAAGGGCAACCGCATTCCGCTGGCGGATTGGCTGAAGACGATGGGCAAGACCCGTCATTTGACGAAGCCGGAGAACGCTGAGGCTCTTGCGGAGTTCGAACAAGAGGTAGAACGGCGTTGGAAAATCCTTCTGGCTAAACACGAACATCCTTATCTCTAAAAACAGGCCAGAAAGTGGACAAAACACGATATTAGGGGAAGCGGCAATGTGCAGCTTCTTTTATGATCAAAGCGTTATTCGGAAGCTTACATCCCGAATGGAAGGAGAGTGAGAGGATGAACCCATCCTTTCGTGCATTTCGCGTACACCAGGACGAGTCCGGGTTTCGGTCAGGGGTCGAGCAGGTAGACTTCTCGGCGCTTCCTGACGCCGATGTGACCGTCAAGGTGCATTATTCCAGCGTCAACTATAAAGACGGATTGGCAAGCATACCAGAGGGAAAAATCGTTAAAACCTATCCATTTATCCCCGGCATTGATCTGGCCGGGGAGGTAATCGCCTCCCGCGATCCGCGGCTGAAGCCCGGGGACCGGGTGCTGTGCACCGGTTACGGGCTTGGCGTGACGCACGCGGGCGGGTTTGCTGAAGTCGCCCGTGTCCCGGGCGACTGGCTGGTGACGCTGCCGGAAGGCCTTTCGTTCCGCGAAGCAATGGCAATCGGAACGGCCGGGTTTACGGCAGCGTTGTCGGTCCGGCGCCTGCTCGATAACGGGCTGGCGCCCGGACAAGGGCCGGTGCTCGTCCTCGGCGCCACCGGCGGCGTGGGCAGCATGGCCGTGGCGATCCTCAGCCGGCTTGGGGTTACTGTCACCGCGGTCACGGGCAAGCCGCAGGCGCGGGAGAAGCTGGCGGCCTTCGGCGCCGCCGAGGTCCTCTCCCGTGAGGAGGCGGCTTCGGGAGCCAAAGGCGCCCTTGGCAAAGAGCGCTGGGCGGCCATCGTTGACCCGGTGGGGGGGGCTATGACGGCCGATCTGCTGAAATCGGTTCGTTATGGCGGCTCGATCGCCTTGTCGGGGTTAACCGGCGGCAGCGGGATCGAAACGAACGTGTATCCCTTTATTTTACGCGGTGTGAATTTGCTGGGGATCGATTCCGTATTTTGTCCGGAGCCGCTGCGGCGCGAGCTTTGGCAGCTTCTGGCCGGACCGTGGAAGCCGGAGCCGGTGCTGGCCTCTGGCATCACCGAGTATCCGCTGGAGAAGCTCCCGGAGGCGCTTCGTACCGTACTGGCCGGGGAAGCCATCGGACGCCAGGTCATTTCCTTCATCAACTGAAACGGAACTCATGGTATAAATTGGGGGATCTTGAGACAACCTAACACCATCGGCCGAAGCTGGCTTAGCTTAGGGTAAAGGATGGGATACCAATGAGATGGTGGAAGGCAGGATTGGGAATGGCCTTGGCGCTCTCTTTAACCGTAGGGTGCGGTAATGTGCAACGGGTCGCCAAGGAAGAAATGAGCAAGTATAGCATGCAAAGCTATCGGCAAGGAAACGAACGCCAATTAACGACAGGGAAGACGCTTAATACGGCGCTGTTGCAATCTTTGAAAGCGGAATGCGCGAAGCGCGGGATTAAACTGACCCATGAAACCTATGCCGAAGGGCTGGACGGGAATATTAGCTACAGTTATTTTATTAACGGGGATGCGCGGCATTTTATTATCGTACATGTATTTCCCAGCGAGCAAGAACGGATTCGCGAAATTTCCGAGATTTATGGAACCGGGGACGGCAAGCAGGCGATCTCAGCGCAGTCGGCTTCCAGTCAGGCTGCCGTCATCTCGGTGAAGGGCAACGCCGCCTTGGTTTATTCGTCCAGCGCGCAGAAGGACAGTCAATACCGGGAAGAGATGCAGGCGGTATTTGGTAAACTGCTGAACCAAATGAATAATACATCGAAGTAAATGGCAAAGCGTTTCCCAATACAAAACCAACCGCTGCCTTCGTTTAAGGAAGGAGAGCGGTTGGTTTTTTGCATGTGCGCCCGGCATGGGCGATAACTAGGCGGTGAAAGGCGCTACAGGCTACTCAATTAATGGGTAGCCTCCTATCCGATTTCTACTTCTTATAGATTTCTCGCATGACGTGACGCAGCTCTGGAAGGATAATCCGTTCCATCGCCAGCTTGACTGCGCCCTGCGAACCGGGCATGGAGAAAACCGCCGTATTGCCGATCGTTCCGGCGATCGCGCGGCTGAGGATGGCGGCCGAGCCGATATCTTCCGTAAAGCTGAGGTAACGGAAAATTTCCCCAAACCCCGGCATCTCTTTGTTCAGAAGGCTGCGCACCGCCTCAAACGTCGTATCCCGCGGCGCAATGCCAGTGCCGCCGCTTAGCAGAACCGCTTCGATCGTATTGTCCGAAGCCGCTTCCCGCAGCAGCTGGCGGATGCCGTTATAATCGTCCTTAACGATCATATAGCGGGCAACGTGATACCCGTGCTGCCGAAGCAGCTCTTGGATCAACCGGCCGCTGGTATCGTTTTCTTCGGTCCGTGTATCGGAGACAGTAATGACGAAACAAGATACTTCATCCGGCGCTTCCATCCGGTGTTCATCGACGGATCTCATCGTGTTCGCTTCCTTTCCTTGGAGGTTAATTCCATTGTACCATGTTTGACGGGCTTGAGCTTGTCCAGGAGCAGATCTGAGGCGGAACAGGAAATGTGGTTGCATGTCCGGGATGGTTGGTGTACACTCGCATTCGAATGGCTTTATCCTTTATCCCGATTGCAGGAGGTTGTTGAGGTGGGAAGCAGGGTGACACCCGTTTTTATATTGTCCGGATTTTTAGGAAGCGGTAAAACGACGCTGCTCCAGCGGCTGATCCGTCACTGGCAGGAGCAGGGGCTTCGTCCGGCCGTGATCATGAACGAAATCGGAGACGTCAATCTCGATGGATTGCTCGTTTCCAGCGAAGTGCCGATGGCGGAGATGCTGGGCGGCTGTATTTGCTGCACGATTCGCGGCGACTTGAGCGTGCAGATGGCGGAGCTGATCGAAGGGGAGAAGCCGGACCTGATCGTTATTGAGGCGACAGGCGCGGGCAATCCGATGGAAATCTTTGATGCGGTGACCGAAGTGTCGCTTTATCTCAAACTGGACATCAAGCCGATGGTGACCGTGGTGGATGCAGCCCATCTGGCCGAGCTGTACGCATCCCAGCAGGGGAAGTCCTACCGGCTTATGGTGGAGCAGATCCGCTGCGGGTCCGTATTGATCTTAAATAAAATGGACTTGCTCGAGCCTGATCGCCAGCAGGAAATGACGGCGTTTCTTCGCCGCATGAACCCTTACGCTCGAATCATTCCGGCAGTGAAATGTGAAGTTGATTTGCCGTCATTATGGGCGCAACACCAAGCTCATGATCACACCCACGATCATGAGGGTCACAACCACGAGCATCACCATGATCATCATGCGGCGCATAGTCATGATCATCACCATGGACATCCTCACGCGTCGCATGAGCATGTTACTGTCTATACGCACTATTTCGACGGGCCGGTGGACAGCGAGGACTTTGAGCGATTTATTGCCGAGCTGCCCCGGGAAGTCTACCGCGGCAAAGGGGTTTTGCGATTTACCGATACAGCCAGCCGGTTCCTGTTCCAATATGCGTATAGGGAAGCCGATTACCTGAAAATCACACCGCAAGGGGACGTGCCTGACGTTGCCGTGTTTATCGGAGAGCACTTCGACAAGCAGGGTTTAGCACAGCGGCTGCACGCCCTGGAGCGCAACGTATCGGATAATAGTAACGAACGTTAAGCCAAATTGACCAAGAGAACCGCGAGTCCATCGCGGTTTTCTTCTTTTTGGCGTCGATTAAATTAAATCTCCCCGGGGTAACCTAAAACTGCTTTTTTCTTGAAGAGGGAGAGAATCACATGAATGGAAAATCGAAAAACTCCACGAAGTTCGTTCCTTATGTGTCAGCTAAGCGCTCCTTGCCGGAGTTGACGGCTGTTGCCGTCGTTCTCGGGATCATTTTGGCCGTTGTGTTTGCCGCGGCGAACGCCTATCTAGGGCTGAAAATCGGTCTGACCGTCAGCGCCTCCATTCCGGCGGCGGTGATATCCTTGGCGGTGCTGCGAGGGCTATTCCGGCGCAAATCGATCCTGGAAAACAACATCGTGCAGACGATGACAACCGCCGGTGAAGCGGTGGCGGCTGGCGCCATCTTTACCCTCCCGGCGCTGTATATGTGGGATTTGAATCCCGGCCAGCAAATGATCAGCTTTGTCGTGCTGATCGGCGGGTTCCTGGGCGTAGCCATGATGGTTCCGCTAAGACGGCTGTTGATCGTGAATGAACATGAAACGCTGCCTTATCCGGAAGGGACGGCCTGTGCCGAGGTGCTGGTCTCCGGGGAGACCGGCGGCCGGAGCGCCCGCATGGTCTCGCTTGGCTTTGGCGTTGGCGGCCTGGTCAAAGCGTTAGGCGATGGCTTCATGTTATTTAAGACGGAGATTGAAACAACAATCTTTCGCTTCAGAAACGCCGTCATCGGGATGGATACGTATCCAGCCCTGCTGGGCGTTGGCTATATTATCGGACCCCGGATCGCCGGGCAAATGCTGGCCGGCGGGATTCTGGCCTGGCTGGTGCTGATCCCGATGATCGGCTTTTTTGGCGCCAACTCGGCGGGGGCGGTAGCGCTTTCGCTGACCCCAATCGCCGAACTTGATGCCTGGGGGATTTGGGGCGATTACATTCGCTATATCGGCGCAGGGGCGGTAGCCGCCGGCGGCTTGATTACGTTCGTAAAAACGTTGCCGATGCTGTACAGCTCCTTGCGCTCCACGCTGAACGGCCTGATGCAGCGCTCCGCATTCAACGAGAAGACGACGATCGACCGCACCAAAAACAACGTCACCTGAAAGCGCCCGAACTTAACCTGTTGGAGATGATCCCTTGCTTGCAGCCGCATCTGAAGGTGGCGACAGGGGAGGATGGACGGACCGAACTGTTGCTGCCGCGCCGCAGTTGGCTAGAGCGTCAATCGGTTCGTTATCTGAAACAACCGCCGGTCATTCATGTGCACCTCGATGAGCTTGGGAGCGAGGTCGTATCCCGCTGCGACGGCACCCATACGGTAGGTGAGATCGCCGAAACGGTCAAGACGAGGTTCGGGGAAGCCGCAGAGCCGCTCCTGCCAAGGCTTCGCAAATTTATTGAGATCCTGGAAGCGAATGGCTGGCTTCGCTGGGCGGAAGAACGGCAGAAGGAGCAACCCGGGTAAGCGTGGATCCCTTGTCGGACGTAAAAGGGGAAAGGGTGCAACCTTTTTGGTGGACAGGCCGTCTAGGAGGGGCAGAGGTGATAAAGACATGAATAAAACAAAACTAAAATCCAAACTGAATAACCACCGCAAGATAAAACTGGCTGCCAGCCTTATGATGACCAGTTCGCTGCTTCTGGCCTCCTCTGTGTCCGCCTTCAGCGATGTTCAAGGACAGGACGCGAAGATAACGAAAGCTTTGCAACAGAAAGGGATCATTCAAGGGATCACGAAAGACCATTTCGTTCCGCTCGGCAAGCTGACCGGTGCGCAAGGTATTCATATGATCGTGAAGGCGTTGGAGCTCAAGCCGAAAGCCGGCGGCTCACTGCAACCTTCGGGTCATACTGAATGGTACGCATCCTCGCTGCGGATTGCAGAGGATAACGGCATTAAGTTGCCGAAGGATTTTGCGCCTAATGCCGAGCTGAGCCGGGAAGCCTTCGCCGATCTTCTGATGCAGGCCATTAACGTCACGGGAAATTACCCGACCATTAAAATGTATATTGAGGTCGCCGATGCCGACCAAATGAATCCGGATTATGCGAACAGCATTCAGACCTTGCTGCTGATGAAGATCGCTAGTCTGGATGAGCAGGGGGAATTTCACCCGAAACAGGCGATTACGCGGATTGAAGCAGCCCGGCTCGTTCACAATGCTGCTGATTTCGTAAACAAATATAAGGAAGCGGAGCAAGACGTGCAGGATCAGGTGAGCTTTGAAGTCGAGAAAGTAAATGAGCAAATCAATAAAGTGGTCCTGACCCGGGCCCAGCAGCCGAATCCGGGCTACGGCATACGCGTCGCCAAAGTCGAGTTCACAGGGAAAACGGCTACCGTGTATTATGAGTTGCTATCCCCTGAGCCCGATAAAGATTACATCCAAGTTATCACCGATACGAAAGCGGAAACGTACGTCTCCAGCGAGTATCAGGTGGAAATCAAGCGTTTGTCCGAATAACGGCAAAAGGAAACAACCGTTCCTAATCATCAGGAACGGTTGTTTTTATTAACTCGGATTCGCCACCGGCGAGATCGCTGGACCGGCGCCGGGTACGGCTGGTGCCTCAGCAGCTCCCGACTGCAGCCGGTACATCTGATAGTACCGTCCGCCCAGGGCGAGCAGCTCTTCGTGCGTACCGCGTTCGACGATTTCACCTCGGTGCAGAACGAGGATCTGATCGGCGCTGCGGATCGTCGACAGCCGGTGCGCAATGATGAATGTCGTCCGGCCGCGTTTCAGTACCTCCAGCGCGGATTGAATCAACGCTTCGGTTTCCGTATCGATGTTGGCGGTCGCCTCATCGAGAATGAGGATCGCCGGGTCGAAGGCGAGCGCCCGCGCGAAGGAGATCAACTGACGTTCGCCGGCGGACAGCGTGCTGCCTTTTTCCACGACCGGTTCGTCTAGACCTTTCGGCAAGTGGGCCAAAATCCGGTCCGCACCAACGTCGATCAGCGCTTTCACCGCCTTCTCGCGGGAGATGCGTTCGTCCCCCAGCGTGACATTCGACAGAATCGTCCCGGTGAACAGGTACGGATCCTGGAGGACGATCCCCATATGCTGGCGGATCCATTGCTTCGGCAGCTCCGTTACCGGCTTACCGTCGATCGTGATCGTTCCTTTCTGCGGATCGTAGAACCGGAACAGCAGGTTGATGATCGAGCTTTTGCCGGAGCCTGTGTGTCCGACCAACGCAACCGTCTGGCCTTGCTTCGCCTCAAAGGAAATATTTTTCAATACATAGTCCTTCTTGTAGGCGAACGAGACGTCCTTAAACTCCACATTGCCTTTGTAGCGCGGCATCGAGCCGTCCACGACAGGCTCACCCGGTTCGTCCATCAGCGCGAACACCCGGCCGGCGGAGACCATCGAGGAATCCAGTGCGGCCAGCTGGTTGACCATCCCGGTGATCGGTTGGAACAACCGTCCAAGCACGTCAACGAAAGCGTACAGTACGCCAAGTGAAATGACGCTGGAACCCCCAAGCTGCACCGAACCGAAATACCAAAGCACGGTCGCAAATGCCAAGTTACGGAGGACATTCACCAGGTTATGCGAAGTGAACGCGTTCAGGTTCAGCATCTTGTTCTGGTGCTTCATGTAATCGCTGTTCAGGTTCTCGAACTCTTCCTTGGTTTGCTCCTCGCGGCGGAAAATCCGGATGATGGACATCCCTTGAATCGATTCGTTAATGATGGCGTTAATTTCACTTAACCGCGAGCGGATAATCGTGTTATATTTCGTCGCGAATTTGCGGTAAAGAACGACCCATAAGTAAATGATCGGAACGACGAATAAGCAGATCAGTCCAAGTCTCACGTCCAGGATAAACAAAGCGATGTACACGCCCAGCATGTTGATGACTCCGGAGAAGAAGTTCGCCAACACAGCGATAAACAATTCCTTTACCGCCTCCGTGTCGTTGGTGACGCGGGAGACGACTTTCCCGGCAGGCAGATTATCGAAAAAATGCACCGGCAGCCGCTGAATATGGGCGTAGACGTCCATGCGCAGCTTGCGGATAACCTGGTTGGCCGAGGATTGCAGCCAGTAAGTTTTGCCAAATTCCATCACAATGGAAATGGCCAGGAAGACGAAATACCAGACGATAAGCGACAGAATGCCAGGAACCTCCGGCTTGTAAAAAGCAAACAGGCCAGATGCGCTAAGTTGTTGCGCCGGATATTCGCTAATTGCGCCGTCGTTCCCGGTAAGGGTCAGTATGCCGTCTTTAAAGCTGCGGTCGCCGGAGACGTCCGGGATGGCCGCTTCCACGAAGACGAAGCTTTTGCCGACCTGCAGCACGCGGACCTCGGCGCCTTTGGCTTCGCCTTCCGCAAAGCGGTCGCCGCGTTTGAAGTTGCGGCCGTCATACGTGGCGGTATATTTGTCTTTGACCGTGGTTTCGTAAAACGGCTGTTCGATCGCCAGCATATGATCGTCGATCATCGTGCGGGCGATAAACGGGCCGGCCAGTTCGGCCGCGACCCCAATCGCCAGCATGACGAGCGCGAGGATAAACGTCTTTTTCGCCGTTAAGGCGTATTTGAAAAGTGCTTTTCCTGTATGGGTGTGCATCGCTTAAGACACCTCCCCGTCAGTCAGGTTCGATTCGACCTGTTGACGTTCGTATTGTTCGCGGTACCAGCCGCCTAACTGCAGCAGCATGTCATGGGTACCTTCTTCAATGATTTTGCCTTTCTCCAGCACGACGATCCAATCCGCGTGTTCGATGGCGGACAGGCGGTGCGTGGAGATCAGCGTCGTTTTGCCGGCGCGCTTACGGCGGATGTTCTCGATGATCCGCGCTTCGGTCCGGGCATCAACGGCGGACAGGGCGTCGTCGAGAATCAACAGCTCCGGATCGGCGATAAACGCCCGCGCCAGGGAGACCCGCTGCTTCTGGCCGCCGGAAAGGGCGACACCTTTCTCGCCGACTAGTGTATCCAAGCCGTCGGACAAGGTGCCGAGATCCTGGTCGAAGGCTGCGGTGCGGATCGCCTCAAGAATTTTCTCGTCGGACGCGCCTGGGCAGCCGAATTGGATATTTTGCCGTACCGTCTTGGAGAACAGAATTTGCTCCTGCGGCACATAGCCGATCCAGCTGTGCAGCCGTTTCAAGGCAATCTGCTGAATCGGCACGCCGGAGATGGTCAGCTCGCCGCTGCCCACCGGATATTCATGCAGCAGTTGCTTCAGCAGGGTGGATTTCCCGCTGCCGGTACGGCCGACGATGCCCAGCGTCTCGCCGCGTTTAATCGTTAAGTTAATATGCTCAAGATTATTGATCGTTGAAGTCGGATAACGGAAGGTCACATCTTTGAACTCGATTGTTTCCGGTTTTTCTACCGAAATCGGGTTCGGAAGGTCCTCGACGTCCGGCTTTTCGTTTAACGTTTCGTTGACGCGGTCCAGCGAAGCGCCGCCGCGCTGCATGATGTTAATCAGCTCGCCGATCGCAAACATCGGCCAAATCATCATCCCCAGGTACATGTTAAAGGTTACGAGATCGCCCAGCGTCAGTTCATTTTGAAAGACGAGATAAATGCCGTACGTGAGTCCAATGGCATAGCTGAGTCCAACACATAAGCGGATCGTTGGTTCAAAATAAGCGTCAACTTTGGCCACCGCCAAATTTTTCTTGTAAACGTCATCCGTGATCTCCGCGAAACGCTTCTCATCATTACGCTCTTGTACATAGGCGCGAATGACACGGATCCCGGCGACCGACTCCAGCACCTGGTCGTTCATGTCCCCGAAGGCATCCTGGGCCAAGGTGTAGCGCTCATGGATGATTTTTCCATAAATCTTCATCGCCAAGGCGATAAAAGGGAGCGGGATGATCGCCGCCAACGTCAGCTTCCAGCTGATCAGCGTGCTCATGGCCAGGAAAATGACCGTGAGGTACGCCGTCGAGTCGGTCAGCGTCAGCATCCCGAAACCAGCGGTTGTCGCCACCGACCGCAAATCGTTGGTCGCCCGGGCCATCAGGTCGCCGGTGCGGCTCCGCTCGAAGAACGGCGGCGTCATCCGCAGCAGATGGCTCATGAACCGGGTGCGGAGCAGCCGCTCCACGAGGTTCGAGCCTCCGAACAGGGAATGCATCCATATGTACGTAATGAGATAGATGAAGATCAGTACGCCGATAATGAGCAAAATATATTGGGTTAACGATGCCCAAGTGACCGTGCCGGCCACGATTTCATCGATGGCGCTGCCGAGCAGCCGCGGCGGTGCTAGTTCTACGATGCCCACAAAGATGAGCAGGAACAAGCCGATGATGTACCGCCTTTTTTCCCGTTTGAAAAACCAACCTAAATTTTTTAAAACCGAAAACATAGTGGGGTTTCCTCCTTTGAATTCCCGATTGCCTAACTTGCCGGAGAACCTCTACAAGTGTCCGAAACCTGCCAAAAACCGCAAAAAGGCATATCGTCCGAAAACGATATGCCTTAAAACCATAACATATGTCGCGTCCGTTACTTATGATAAGCAACCTCCGCGTGTATGATATCACGTTTACCCAATAACTGGAAAATAAGCCAAAGGGGCGGTTATCGCATGAGATGAACCAATCCTGCAGGGGTTGCTCCGGTATTTAGTTGTGTGTTGGGATGCGCATGAAGATACACTGACATAAGATTAACTTTAAACACCGTGCTTCACCCTTTCTTGAATGGTAATTATTTGAAATGCGATCTCGTATGTTCCCGATTTTAGCATCGTGCCAAAGAAGATGTCAAACATTAATTTTTTTCAGTAACTATCCAATGCCTCCTAACGGCTCGAACAAAGGTTTGGCTTTTGGCCCGGTATCGACTACAATAAAAGGGAAGATGGTGTGGTACGGAACGTTGTTCAGTTTCACTTGGAGCACCAAGAAGGTTGAATAGAAAGAGGAGGGAGAAACGATCATGATTCATGTGAGCAGCGAAGCCGCAGCGTGGTTTAAGAAGGAACTGGGACTTCAGGAAGGTCAGGCAGTACGCTTCTTTGCGCGCTATAGCGCGGGAGGCAAGCTGCATCCGGGCTTCTCGCTGGGGATCGACGTTGATCAACCCGTATCCCCGGGGATCAAATCCGAAGTCGAGGGCATTACGTTCTACATGGAAGACCAGGATTTGTGGTATCTGGATGGATATCACCTCAACGTGACCTATGATCCGCAGTTGGGTGACATTGAATATGAGTACGAGGTTGCGGCACCTAATTAAGCCAAGGCAATAAACGCAAGAACAAAAAGGCCCGTCCATTCACGGGCCTTTTCCTTTGAAGGATCAGACGGACGGGCGCGGGCCCGTCAATCGTCAAATAATGCTGTCTTCCATCGCAAATTCAAAATCGCCGATATCGTATACCTGCACCGGCACCTCGGCTTCGATGATCCGCCGGATCAGCTCCAGCTGATCGGTCAGGATTGGCACGTTCTCCCGATGGGCCGTCAGTACGATCTCCGTTTCGATCGGATCGAGGAACTCCCCGTATTGCTCGTTGTCCACCGCGTTCACCACGGTCCAGGTGACATGATCACCGAATAAGATCGAAGGACTCTTAGCCCAAGGAATGGTGAGTGCCCGCTCCAGCTTCTTGCGGTTCAGCGGTTCTTCGAGGTAAGCGATCAATTCGCTGATTTTCTGCTTCACGTGCATATCGTCGACGGGGTCGTTCATCAGCGGCTCGGGACTGTTTTGAAATTCATAAAGCTCCATGACGGTGTTGTAAGGTACAATATATTCCACAGGCGCACCCGGCACCAGCAATTCACCATATATCGCCACCATCACGGCTTCGATCACAAATCGGCGTGACATGGTCATCCTCCTAAAACGGCCTGTAACTCATTGCTGCCTTAAGTATCTTACGACAACTCAATTTATTAAGGAGTATACCATAACCAGTTAATAAATTCAGCTTTGCCGCACGAAAATCGGCTTTCATCTACGGGAAGGGGGAAGTGGCGAATGACAGCAAACATGGAGAAAGAAACTTTCGGACTCTCTCAGCGAACGCTGCGCTGGGTAGAGGAACAGTTCGGGCAAGGCGCCAAAGTGGTCTCGGCGTTGTCCTTGAAAGGCGGCACTTCATCGGTGGTTTACGGGGTAAAAATAACCCAAGGAGACACCTGCCACGAAGCGGTGCTAAGGCAATTTACCAACAGGGAGTGGCTGCAGGAAGAGCCGGAGCTCGCGTTGCACGAGACGGCGGCGCTGCAGGCGGCCCATGCGGCGGGACTGCCGTCGCCGCGTGCGCTCGCCTGCGATTCGTACGGCAGTGCTTGCGGCGTGCCGTCCGTGCTGATGACCCGGCTGCCTGGCCGGGTCGTGTTGAACCCTTCGGATCTGCCGGAATGGCTGGACGGGCTTGCCCGGATGCTGGTGGAGATCCATGCGGCAGAAGCTCAGCCGATCAGATGGAACTATTTTACCTATAACGAGGTGTCCCGATTGTCTGTGCCCCAGTGGTCCCGTGTTCCTGAGGCGTGGCGGAGAATTATTGATCGCGTGCAAGGACCTGTACCATCATACGTGCCGCAATTCATTCATCGCGACTACCATCCGGCTAACGTGTTGTGGCAGGAGGGGGCGATCAGCGGGGTCGTGGATTGGGCCAATGCCTGCATGGGGCCGACCGGGATCGATACCGGCCACTGCCGATTGAATCTCGTGCAGATGTATGGGGTGGAGGCGGCGGATGCTTTTTTGGACAACTATCTTGCTCAAGCGCGGCGGGAGGGGTGCGACGTAAACGATCCCTATTGGGATATGCTATGCCTGATCGAAATGCTGCCAGGTCCGCCCGAAGTGTACCAGGGTTGGCCGGATTTGGGACTGAACGGGTTAACGCCGGAGCTTCTCGCCCGCCGGTTGGACGAATACGCGGAGCGACTGATCCGGAAGCTGGATACCTCCGCCACCGAACGGTAAGAAACAAATAGAGGATGTGCTAACAAATTGAAACATTGGAAAGCCTATTTGACGTTTGTTAGGCCTTATACGAAATGGATCATACTTACCTTGTTTATCGGGATGCTGAAATTTGGCATTCCCTCCTTGCTGCCGCTGGTGCAGAAATATGTAGTGGACGATATTTTGCTGGGCGGTGCGATGGAGCTGGAGCAGAAGGTTTCGCAGCTGATGATCGTGCTGGGGGCCACGCTGTTCCTGTTTGTGATCGTGCGTGGTCCGGTGGAATATGCGCGGCAATATTTTGCCCAGTTGATCACGGCACGGATTTTGTTTGATCTGCGCAACAAGCTGTACGCGCACTTGCAGCGGCTCTCGCTGCGGTACTACCAAAACACGAAGGTGGGGGAGATCATCTCCCGCTTTATTAACGACGCCGAGCAGACCAAGAACATCGTCGAGGTCGGCATGATGAACGTTTGGCTGGACATGTTTACGCTGGTGTTCGTGCTGGGATTTATGTTTTATCTGAACCCCTGGCTGACGCTGGTAGCGATTGCGATCTTCCCGCTGTACGCGATCGCGGTGAAAGTGCTGTACAAGCGCTTGAAGAAGCTGACCAAAGACCGTTCGGCGGCACTCGCCGGGATCCAGGCTTATTTGCATGAGCGGATTCAGGGCATTTCCGTTATCCGAAGCTTTGCGTTGGAACGTTATGACCGCAAACGATTTGAAGGGACCAACGGCCGGTTTCTGCAAAAAGCGTTGGCTCACAGCCGCTGGAACGCTTGGACGTTTGCCGTGATCAACACGCTGACCGATATCGCGCCGCTGCTGGTGATCGGGTACGGCGGGTATCAGGTGATTCACGGCGATTTGACGCTGGGGACGTTTGTGGCCTTTTTTGGATATCTCGATCGGCTTTACGCACCGTTAAGGAGATTAATTAACTCCTCGACCACGTTAACGCAGGCTTCGGCTTCGTGGGAGCGGGTGCTCGAGCTGATGGAGGAGCCGTACGATATGATCGATGCGCCGGATGCAAAGGTATTGCCGCAGGGTAGCCACGGCGTGATGTTCCGGGATGTGTGGTTCAAGTATCGGGAAGATGGCGATTGGGTGCTCAAAAACATCTCACTCGAAGTCAATCCCGGCCAAACCGTTGCCTTCGTTGGCATGAGCGGAGGCGGGAAATCGTCGCTCGTTGGGTTGATTCCCCGGTTCTACGACGTGCAGCGGGGGGCGCTGACGGTGGGCGGCCGTGACGTCCGCGAGTGGACGATGGAAAGCCTGCGCAGCCGGATCGGCATGGTGCTGCAGGACAATTTCCTGTTTAGCGGCAGCGTGCGCGACAACATTTTGTTCGGCCGGCCGGACGCCACCGAGGCGGAGGTGATCGAGGCGGCCCGCGCGGCGAACGCGCATGATTTCATCATGCAGCTGCCGCAGGGCTACGACACCGAGGTCGGGGAGCGCGGCGTCAAGCTGTCCGGCGGGCAGAAGCAGCGGATTGCCATCGCCCGCGTCTTCTTGAAAGACCCGCCGATCCTCGTGCTCGATGAGGCGACATCCGCGCTTGACCTGGAGTCGGAGCACCTGATCCAGCAGTCGCTGCAGCAGCTCTCGCGCGCCCGCACGACGCTGATCGTGGCGCACCGGCTGTCGACGATCACCCACGCCGACCAGATCATCGTGCTGAAGAACGGCGAAATCGTCGAGCGCGGCACGCACGACGAGCTGATGGCGATCCCGGACGGCGTGTACGCGCAGCTGTACAACATCCAGCACCTCAGCCCGGCGGAGAGCGTGGAGCTGGGGTGAGAAGTTTACCCTTCCTCGCCACAGATAAGGCCATAAAAGGGCGTTATTTCGCCCTTTTGTGGCTGAACGGGCGAAATAAGGGTAATAAGTTCCGCTATTGCTGGGAGTGGGCACATTTGAGCCGGGTTTCAGCAAGTTTCTGAGCGGAATAAGGACATTTTTTACCGCTATTTGCTTGGATTTAGCTCATTTGGGCGAAATAAGGGTAAAAAGTTCCGTTATTGTTTGGAGTGCGTACCTATGACACTAGGTCGACGGATCATGTTGTAAAGTAACTTTAAATCTCCCTATGAAAGTGAAAGGAAGTCTCTCGTAAATGTGGTTTATACTCGCTTTGTTGTCCGCTATTTTTGCGGCGCTTACGTCAATTTTGGCGAAGGTTGGTATTGAGGGGGTTAACTCCAATCTGGCGACAGCGATTCGCACGGTTGTGGTGGTCATTATGGCATGGGGGATGGTGTATCTCACCCACGCCCAGAGCGGACTGTTCGAGATCAGCCGAAAAAGCTGGATTTTCCTGATCCTGTCCGGCTTGGCTACCGGTGCATCCTGGCTCTGCTATTTTAAAGCTCTTCAGTTGGGACATACCTCCAAAGTGGTGGCGATCGATAAATTAAGCATCGTGATCACACTGGTTCTGGCACTTATTTTTTTGCATGAGGAATTTACATACAAGTCGCTGATTGGTTCCATTTTGATCACGATTGGTACGCTGGTTATGGTTTTGTAAGAGGGGAGTCATCAGTACCGTAATGTACTTGCCAATAATGTTACGAAGGCATTTATTACTGCTGATATATATGTAAATTGGACCAATGGAAGATTAATTAACTCACTCACTTACATATGGGGACATTTTGGGGAATCGCGGTCAAAAAGTGATCAAATCACTCTAATTAGGATGTTTTTTTCTGCTATGATAGAACTAACGGAGGAGTTTTGGCAGGATGCCGATCTGTTGACCTTCGAAAAGGTTCGTGTAGAGCTCCGGGATCTGATCAAGTATACCGTTGATGAAGGTGGAAAGCGTAACCCGATCGATACGAATCTGGCGGACGAGGTATTGATGGTCCAGGAAGGGAAGGCGATGTACGCGGCATACGATTTTGAGGATTACAAGCTCAAGGTTAACCGTTATATCGAGCTGAACCGCGATAATGTAGCGATTTATAAGTTACGGAATAATATCCCGCTGACTGCGCTGGACTACGAGAGCCTGGAGAAAGTATTCACCGGGGAGCTGGGGACCGTCGACGATTATAAACGGGAATTCAAGGACACACCGTTTGGGTTGCTGGTGCGAAAAGTTGCCAAATTGGAAGTAGAGGCAGCCAATCGGGCGTTTTCCGAGTTTATTAATGACCAATCCTTGACGCAAGCACAAATCGTGTTCGTGAAAAAGGTGATCGATTATATCGTGCAGAACGGTTATATCGATAACGTAGCCGAACTGACCAAACCGCCGTTTGATAAGCCGCAGAGCTTTATCAAGCTGTTTGATGGAAGTAAGTAAAAGAAGCTTGTGGATGTAGTGAATCAGATCAAGGAGAATGCGGTGCAGATCGTTTCGGGAGATTAAGGGAGGATTTCGCGCTCGCTGCCGGAGCACGTAACGGAACTGAAAGACCTTATTTTAGTCCCAAGAGGTCTATTCCCGTTCTAACGGAACGTACGGACGTTATTTGCACCAAAGCGCCTCAATTGATACCCAACATGCGCTAATAACGCCTTCTGGTTCCGTTAGGATGGGAAATCGCGGGGAAATGGCGGAATAAGGTCATCTGGTTCCGTTAGAGCGCCGCGGACCGACGGAGCGACGAACCAACGGACTCGCGGAACCGTGTACCCACGTACCGGCGGACCCGCAGACCCGCGAACCCAAGGACCCAGGGCCCGCCCGCGCTCACGAGCATGCAAAAAGGCTGAACTCTAAACGTATTGTTTAGAATTCAGCC
>NZ_JALXVO010000140.1:0-257 GCF_025151705.1 Paenibacillus sp. p3-SID1389
TATTGGGCCCAAAACGGGGGCGTTGAGAATCTAACGCTTATGAGAGAGCTTATTTGCCGGTTTCCCCCTCGAAACGGGGCCTTTTGGCGCAAATAAGCTCGTTGGCAAGCGCTAGAAATGAAATCCCCCTCATTTGGCGCAAATAAGCGCTGTAGCAAGCGTTAGCCGGAGCTGCACACGTCGCCTGGTGGGTTCGTAGCAGGTAAGCGCAGTTAGGCGCAATGGCGAACCTGCGCTCTAACGCTTGCCAGCAACGG
>NZ_JALXVO010000141.1:0-214 GCF_025151705.1 Paenibacillus sp. p3-SID1389
AGCCTTCCTGGAACACTTTGCCTTGCCGAATGTCGGACTCTTTAACTTCCTGGTGCCTTACGGCGAATTCCTAGTTGGTCTGGGGCTGATCCTCGGTACCTTCACCACCTTCGCTGCACTGATGGGCTTCGTGATGAACGCCGCGTTCCTCTTCTCGGGTACGGTAAGCACCAACGCGCAAATGTTGATCCTTGAAGTGCTGGTTCTCGTGGCA
>NZ_JALXVO010000142.1:0-214 GCF_025151705.1 Paenibacillus sp. p3-SID1389
AGCGACGAGAATCAGTACTTCAAGGATCAACATTTGAGCGTTGGTGCTTACCGTACCCGAGAAGAGGAACGCGGCGTTCATCACGAAGCCCATCAGTGCAGCGAAGGTGGTGAAGGTACCGAGGATCAGCCCCAGGCCAACCAGGAATTCGCCGTAAGGCACCAGGAAGTTAAAGAGTCCGACATTCGGCAAGGCAAAGTGTTCCAGGAAGGCC
>NZ_JALXVO010000143.1:0-210 GCF_025151705.1 Paenibacillus sp. p3-SID1389
GCAACCCGCTTTCGGGTGCACAAATGAATATCTGTTATGGGCCCTTAGCTCAGCTGGTTAGAGCGCACCCCTGATAAGGGTGAGGTCGGTGGTTCGAGTCCACTAGGGCCCACCATATATCCCATAACATGAGGATGTTCTTACTGGGGTCCCCGAAAAGTATTCGGAATTGACTTCGGAGCATCATTTCACTTTTTGGGGTGAGATTTT